>JBKBWB010000034.1:0-10320 GCA_046289215.1 Asticcacaulis sp.
CCGCGCACTTCTTCGCGCGACGGATCGACATAAAGACGCCGGGAATGCCGAAGGCCAAAACGTGGGGTCCAGCCGTCGTGCTCCATTTCCAGAAGGATCCCGCGATCCGCGGCTTCGGCCCGGTGCGAGCGGATGCTGTAGGGTCGTCCTTCGAGCGGATGACCGAGGAGATCAGCCATTTTGCCCGACATCGGGGACAACAGCGCCTGTTCCCCCAGAGTGAGGGTCGAAGCGGCCCCTGCGATGCGAAATTCCTGACGCTCCGGCGCGCGGTGACTCCAGCCGGGCCCAACAATCAGGCGTTCCCCCCCCGCAGAGAGTTCAAGCGCCATAGGGTGGTCACAGGCTTCGGCGCCAAACTCGCCGGTATGGGCCTCACCCGCATCGACCAAGGCAACAATCCGGCCGGCGACCAGGCGGTGGAATCGACCCTGGCTGAGCACTGGCACCGGCGGCTCCAGGGTTTCATCGAGGGGCAGGGCACTGCTGACCCGTTCGGCGGGCAAGCCCTCGCCACCCTGGAACGCCGCCAGCGATCCGTCTGGATGTCGCAAGGTCCGGATCGCCCGCACCAGCCGGGACATGGTCATGCTCATCGGCTCAGGCGTCGGGATCATGCGTTGGACCAGCGCATCTTCTATCATGTGCAGATCGAAGAGGAGCTCAAGCATGGCTTCGGGATTTCGGGACCGATGGCACCCATCTTCGAGCAACACGGCGTCCAAAGCCCGTCCAAGACGAGCCAGGCCTTGATCTCTGAGGCTCTCTGCAATCCGCCCCTCAAGGACACAGCCGACAAGGATCAGGGCAAAGGCCTCTTCGGCCGCGTGAAGACGGTTAAACGGCAAGCGTTTGAGGTGACGCGCCTGGGCCAGCAGACTATCGGCAAGTTGGCTGGCGCCATCCGGACCAACCCCAAAGGTCATGGCCCGAGCCGCACCACACAGATTGATCAGACGCCGGGCCAGAACAGGCCGTCCCCAAGCAAAATCAGACCAGTTGCCGAAGACCTGGATCCAACCCAAGGTCAGGCGCATAGCTTCGCGTGCCCCCACATCGCCAAGGCTGATAAGATGGGGAAGCCAGCTAAACCGATGCAGTTCAGTCGCAAATGGCCGCGTTGGACAAGGCCGGTTCCATGGGTCCCCGCCCTCGCCCACGGTCATGCGCGACCCACCAACGGCGAACCGCCCACTCAGCAGAGCCCTGCCAAAGCCATCATGGACGGGCCGGAAATCCCGTGGCGATGCTGCATATCCCTCAGCATGGCCACCCCGAAGGGTCTGGCTGTAACCGGGCATACCAAAGAGTTCGACCGCGAGTTGGCGCGACATGACCCGGGCCACCGCCCGGGCCCAAGGCATCGTGCGCTTTGGGCCGATCCCTGCCTGGTCCATCACCGTATCCATCGCCGTCCCCCACCGGACGAGGCCCCAAGCTTGGCTCAGAGCCCTTTCAGAAGCCGAATATTATCCTGATACGCTGCTTCGCCGCCCTTGAACACCGCTGTTCCAGCGACAAGCGCATTCGCCCCGGCCGCAACACAGGCAGACGCATTGGCCACATTTACGCCGCCATCGACCTGGAGCGTAATGTCAAGACCAAGCGCCTCGATGCGCTGGCGCAAGGCCGTGATCTTGCGCAGCTGGCTGTCGATAAAGCTTTGACCGCCAAAGCCTGGATTGACGCTCATGACCAGGATCAGGTCGAGGTCTTCCATCACCCATTCGATCACGCTGAGATCCGTCCCCGGATTCAGCACAACCCCGGCCTTGGCCCCGAGCTTGCGGATCTGGCGCAAGGTGCGGTGCAGATGCGGACCGGATTCCGGATGGACACTGAGGATATCGGCCCCGGCCTCGCGGAAAGCTTCGAGATAGGGATCGACCGGCGCGATCATCAAATGCACGTCGAACGGCAAGTGCGTGTGAGGGCGCAACGCCTTGACCACATCCGGACCGATGGTGATGTTCGGCACGAAATGGCCATCCATGACATCGATGTGGACCCAGTCGGCCCCGGCAGCGGTAATCGCCCGCACCTCATCGCCCAGACGCGAAAAATCAGACGCCAGGATCGACGGACAAATCAGAGGAGGAGTGTAAGTCATGACAGAGCCCTAGCGGAGGGCAGGCACTCTGTTCAAGTCAACAATCCGATTTTGCGATCACGATTGGCGGCGGAGCCGCGCGACAAAGAAGCCGTCCTGACCGCCGGTGCGATGATGCGGCAATAGCCGTAACCAGCCTTCTGGGGTGACACTGGCTTGGGGCGCGCCACAGGCCTCGGCCACGACCGGCTCGGTGCTGAAATCCGGATGACGTCGCAGGAACGCCAGCATCTGGGTTTCGCCTTCCTCGCGCTCCAGCGAGCACACACAGTAAACCAGTTGCCCACCCGGCTTGACCCGCGCCGCGAGGGCATCGAGCAGGCGATGCTGTACATCGGCCAGCTTGCCGATTTCGGAGGGTTTAGCCCCCCACAAAACATCCGGTTGACGGCGGAAGGTTCCGGTCGCTGAACACGGGGCATCCAGCAAGACCCCGTCAAAGGTACGCGGATCATCCCAGTTTTCCGCATCGGCGACAATCACTTCGGCCTCAAGCCCTGTGCGCGCGAGGTTATCGCGGACACGCTTGATCCGATTGGCGGACCGGTCAAGCGCCGTGACGCGCCCACCCAGCGTGGCCAGTTGCATCGTTTTACCACCCGGTGCGGAGCAGGCATCGAGATAGGTCTTGTCCGGCCCGGTCTCGAAAAGACGCGCCGGAATGGCCGCCGCGGCATCCTGGACCCACCAGGTGCCGTCTTCGAAATGGGGCCAACGCGCCAGATCCCCGCGCAAACGTGATCGCAGGCTTCCACCCGGCAGGATCTCGCCGTCAAGGGCCTCGGCCAGGGCCGCCGCATCCGCGCCCGGATTCAATGACAGATCCGTCGGGGGCTCGGACAAAATGATATCACACAGGGCGGCCGCATCCTCGGGACCATAGGTCGTGGACCAGCGTTGCCACAGCCAATCAGGGGCCAGTCGGCGCGGATTGACCGGCGGCACACCATCCCGGATGACCCCCCGCAATACGGCATTGATCAGGCCCTTGAACGGGCGGGTCGCCACCTCGCGCTCAGCCATCTTGACCGTGGTTGAGACTGCCGCAAAGTCAGGAACATCCATGCCCAGGATCTGAGCCAGGCCGATCCGCAACAATCCGACCACCTGGGCCGATGGGCGCTTGCTCAGGCGCTTTTCGAGGATCGCCGAAATCTGACCGTAACGCCGCAGTACCAGCAGGGCCAGCGCGCGGGCAAACGCCCGCTCACTGTCTGACAGTCTCAGAAAGGTCGGATGGGATGCGGCTTCGTCAAAACCACCCCGGCGGGCCAGGGCAGCCTCGACAAGACCAAGGGCCGCAATGCGGGCCGGAAGGCCAATGTCTGTGCTCATGCCCCCATTTGGCCCAGTTTGTTGCGGTTTGCAAACAAGGCGACACAATCCCATAGCATCAAGTGACGGAGGCGGCTTATAAACGGGTATCACGATAGTGCCTGTAGCCGTGCGATCCGGCACGGGTCATGGCGGGAAAGCAAGTGTAATGGCGTTGGCGGGGATGTGGTTGGGGCTGTTTGGACTGGTCGGAGCTCTGTTTGCTCTGGATCTCAGCCCTTGGCCACGTCCTCTGACGACCTGGCGACGGCGACACCCGCACCGCTGGGCGGCGGTGATGGCTGTACTCGTTACCTGTCTGGCAGGACTGGCATTGACCTTTGGTCCCAAGGACAGCGCTGAGCATTACCTTACCGGTCTTGTGATAGAGACCATCCTAACGCTGGACCAGATCTTCATTACGTTGATGGTACTCCAGCATGCGAAGATCCCCGACATTCACTGGCCGAAGTTTGTCCGCCTGACGGTATTGGCCAATCTCATGTTGCGGTTGGCAGGCCTTAGCGTCTGGGATGGCTTAACCGGATGGATGCCTTGGTTGATTTATGCCGGCGCTGTGCTGATGATCTTTCTAGGGGTACGATTACTGTTTGCTTGTTCAAAGGGGCAAACGTTTGTTCCGGATCTGGGCGAAGATCCGCGTATTCGCTTTTTAAAGCGACGTTTCCCCCAAGCAGGATGCCCGAATAACCCTCATCTCGTCGGTTGCGATCCCGATCCGGTCACAGGCCTACCCCGCCGGGGGCTGACGCCGTTCGGGGTCTGTTTCGGGTTTATCCTTTGGGCCAGCCTAATCCTGTCCGCCGACTCGGTTGTGGTCACCTTTGCGGTGACGCAGGATCTGTGGACCGCCCTGCTGATCAATGCCGGGGCTTTGATCCTGATCCGGCCTTTGTTTATGAGCCTTCGGCACCATTCGGGACGGTTTGAGACGTTCCGGCCCAGTCTGGGGCTGATGCTGGTGTTTCTGGGCGCACAGGTCTTTGCCGGGCTGAGCCTGGCCGGTCTTTCGCCGTCTCAGGTCAGCCTGGCGGTGATCTTAGGCCTCTCTTGTCTGGGCCTTGTGGCTTATGGGTTACGACAGCGGCCTAAGCCATCGTGAGCGTCAATTAAACAGACCGCGGATCCAACGCAGACTGATGATGGGCCGTCTCAGGTGATCAATACAGTCTTCAGGTCCGTAAATCAGTCGTTTTGTACGATTGATCAGAACAGCGGGTCGATTGATTGCGTTGGAAAACTCTATAACCGCTTGATCTGGAAACGCCGTCTTCATGATAGACCGTGGCGTTTCAATGAGCGAAAAGTTCAAACTCTCAGTCGTTATCGGCGCATAGTAGTAGTAGCCGGGATAGCTGAATTGTCTTTGTACTGGGGGGGCATTGAAGCCCATGGGCGACATACAACCCATATGACTTCCGGTTGTCACAAAGTTTGGGTTTAATGGGTAAGGGTGAGGGTTAAGATTATATTGAGCCAGATGTGGATTGACGCTGTAGTTGTCGATCGACAGACTGGACGTATAATTCATGCAAGTCTCCCCGTTTCTTTGCGTAACGGCGCCAAACCGAACATTCAAAGACCGATGGGAGCGCCGTTACATGGAATGCGGCACATAGTGTGTAAGACAAACCTTTTTAGTACTTAGTTTGACTTACAATAAAACTCTAACCCCGAGTCGCAAAAGAGTCGAGTCACAGACTTATGAAATCCGCTCACAGCGCATGCGCTGCGGCAATGTCACAGCGCATGTTGCCTTAAGGGTACAGTCAGGTCGTGGGAACCGACGTGCCGTTGCGACGGCGGGTGACGCCCAGTTCCAGCAGTGCCCGAACCCGATTGTGGGTCGCCGGGTGAGTCGAGAACAGATTATCTGCCCCCTTGCCGGACAGCGGGTTGATGATGAACAGATGCGCTGAAGCCGGATTATGTTCGGCACGGACATTCACTGTGCCGCGGGCATAGGCCTCGATCTTTTCCAGCGCCGAAGCCAGGGCACCGGGGTCACCGCAGATCTCAGCACCAACCCGGTCAGCTTCGTATTCACGGGTCCGGCTGATCGCCATCTGGACAATCATGGCCGCAAAGGGCGCCAGGATCATCAGCAACAAGCTCCCCACCAGACCGCCGAGACCACCGCCCTCTTCGTCTTCGGAATTGCCCCCAAACAAGAAAGCAAAATTGGCGATGGCTGAAATCGCCCCGGCAATGGTGGCGGTCACCGTCATAATCAGGGTGTCGCGATTTTTGATATGGGCCAGCTCGTGGGCCATCACGCCCCGGATCTCGTCCCGCGTCAGCATGTGCAAGAGGCTGGTGGTGGCCGCGACCGCAGCGTTTTGTGGATTACGTCCGGTAGCGAAGGCGTTGGGCTGATCCCCTGCGATAATCGTGATAACCGGCACCGGCATGCCCGCCTTGTGGGCCAAAGCCTTGGTGTCGATCACATAGTTGCGCACGACCGGATCCGGATGGGTTTCGTCCACCGGCTGAGCCCCATAGGTCTTGAGGACCATCTTGTCAGAGTTCCAATAGGCAAAGGCGTTCATCGCCAGGGCGATCCCCAAGGCGATGAGACTGCCTGCAGGGCCGGCAATCATAAAGCCAAGGCTCATGAACAGAGCCGTCAAGGCTGCCAGCAGCATGAAGGTTTTCATCGGGCTCATCGGGGGGTGGGACTCCTCAGGTCAGGCAAAACGGGTCAAGTCTGTGATACGGGACTGGTCAAGCCCCGTACGATCCTCATATGGGGATCTATGAGCGCGTCAAAAGAGGGTTCCATGTCAGAAAACGATCCGTACAGCCCGGCTGAATCTCTCGAAACCGGGCCAGAAGGCGCGGCGCCAGGGAAAGTCTTGTCTGAGGCTGCCCGGCGCGCCCTTGAAGAAGCCGCCGCCCGGCGGGCAGACGCCGAAGCCCAGGCCCAAAGGGATCAGACCCCCAGCGAGGACGGTGGGCCCACCGGGCCGGAGCCGACGCGCTATGGCGATTGGGAACGCAAGGGCGTGGCTGTCGACTTTTAGTATTCAGACCGACGCGCGTTTAGTGCGCGGCCATTTCCTCAAGAATGGCCCGGGCCGAGGCCACCGGATCGGCTACGGCCGTAATCGGTCGACCAATCACCAGATGTGACGCTCCGGCCGCCAGTGCGGCGCCGGGGGTCGCGACCCGCTGCTGATCGTCCTTTGCGGCCTCCGCCGGGCGCACACCCGGGGTTACAATCAGAAAGTCCGCCGGAACACGCGGGCGGATGAGCTCAGCCTCCAGCGGGCTGGCGACCACACCATCCAAACCACAGTCTAGAGCCTGATCCACGCGGCGCAGGATAAGGTCGCGGGTGGTGAAGCCATAGCCCATTTCGGTCAGGTCCGCGTCGGTCAGGCTGGTCATGACGGTCACGCCGAGGAGTTTCGTGGTCGCCGATCCGCGCCCACGGACCGCCGCCCGCATCACCTGGGGCTCGGCATGAACCGTAAGGAAATCACAGCCGCCCTCACAGACCGAACGGGCGGCCCCTTCGACCTGGGCCCCGATATCGTGCAGTTTCCAGTCCTGAAACACCTGTTTGCCGCTGGCGCGAAGTTCATGGGCGAGCGCAACCCCATCACGGGCCAGTAAGGTGAGCCCAATTTTATAGACTGAGACCTCAGCCCCAAGCGCAGACACCAGGGCGCGGGCCGCATCGGCACTGTCAAAATCGAGCGCCACCATCAGACGCGGATCGGCAACAACAGGCATGGATAAGCTCCGGGGGTGCAAAAGCGGACGAAGCATGACAAGACAGTGACGAACACAGGTCGTCCCAGCAATGGGACCGGTCATGAACGGGGCATGTCATGGGCTTGCTGGAATTTTCCGTCAACTTCTTTGTCGCGCTGTTCGCCTTGCTCGACCCCATCGGCAATGTTCCGATTTTTGCAGCCGCAACAGGTTCTGCCAATAATGCGCAAAGACGCTGGGTCGCGTTTTACATCAGCCTGTTCGCTGCCGTTTTCCTGGCCTTTTTCTATTTCACCGGCCTCGCGATCCTTCAGTTCTTTGGGGTGTCGATGGAGGCCTTCCGCATCGCCGGGGGCATCCTGTTGTTTCTGCTTGGGCTGGACATGGCGCGTGGCGATTTTATCGGCATGTTCGAGGCGGCAGAAACCCGCGTGACAGAGACCGCTGAGGGAGTCGCCCCAAGCAGCCGCGATTATGCCCGAAAACGGTTCGAGAACCTGATCGTCCCGTTTGGAATCCCGTTGCTGATCGGCCCGGGGGCCATTTCAACCGTGATCATCCAAGCGGCCGAGGCCCAGAAGCTCGGTCATGTTGGAACCGCTGCCGGGTTCGGTGTAATTGTGCTGGTTTGCGCAGCCTTGATGGCGACCTTTTTCCTCACCAGCCATATCTCCAAATTGCTCGGTCGGATCGGGATGGTGATTGTGATCCGGGTTCTGGGCCTGATCCTGTGCGCCATGGCGGTACAGTTCATCATTTCCGGCATCGGCGACACCACCGCCAATCTGATCGCCCCGAACGTGGCTCACCCCTATTCGGGACATAAGTAAGCCTATAAAAAAAGGCCCCGGTTGCCCGGGGCCTATCGCTTGACAGTTTCTGTTGTCGGGTTCAGGCCGCGCGCAAGGTCTGGAGGAACTTCTGCACTTCACTACGCAGATATTCTGCCTGTTGGCCCAGCTCGCGCGCGGCATCCATCGATTGCTTGGCAGAGGCCCCGGTCTCTTCCGAGCCTTCACGCACGGTTTCAATCGAGCGATTGACCTCTTCGCTAAGCGCCGCAACCTGGGTGGTATTGCGGGTAATCTCATGCACAGCCGAAGATTGCTCCTCGATAGCCGCCGAGATCGCCGTGGACACTTCGCTGATTTCGGTGATCGTTTGCGAGATGTCGGCGATGGCGGATACTGCCTCTTCGGTTGCGGTCTGAACCTCGCGGATCTGACGGGTCACCTCTTCGGTGGCCTTGGCCGTCTGTGAGGCCAGGGTTTTCACCTCGCTGGCCACCACCGCAAAGCCCTTGCCCGCTTCACCCGCCCGCGCCGCTTCGATGGTGGCATTGAGAGCAAGGAGATTGGTCTGGCTGGCAATATCGTCAATCAGTCGGACGACCTCGCCGATACGCTCCGCCGCCGTGGTCAGGGTCTGAACGGTGGACTGGGTGCTCGCGGCCTTTTGCGCAGCCTGGCGCGAAACATCATTGGCATGCGTAACCTGGGAGGCAATCTCGCCGACCGACGCACTCATTTCCTCAGCCGCAGAGGCCACGGCATTGATGTTGGCGGACGAGACCTCGGCCGATTGCGACACGGCCCGGGTCTGACGCGACGTGTCCTCGGCGGTCTGGGTCAGAGCCCCGGACGAGGCCTGAAGCTCGGTCGAGGCCGAGGCGACCATATCCACAACGCTCAGCACGGTCCGCTCGAAGGTCTGGGCCAAGGCCTCAAGAGATGCCTTTTTCTCAGCTGAGACTTTTTGTTCAAGCTCGACTTGCTGCTGGCGCATCGTTTCGACAGCCAGAGCGTTTTCCTTGAACACATTCATGGCCGCGGCCATTTCACCGATTTCGTCGCCAGACCCGAGGCTGGGCACGGCCACGGACAAGTCCCCGTCAGCCAACCGGGTCATGGCCCGGGTCATGCCGTTGAGCGGGGCCACGACACCCTTGAGCACAACCCACAGAGCTGCCCCCATCACCCCAAGTGCGATCAAGCCTGCGATTACCATCATGATGACGGCGCGTTGCATGTCTACTCCGTTGGCGGCATAGATATCCTGCGCAACGTGCATCTGAAGCTCGACGATCTTGCTGACGTCTCCCGTCACCGGATCAATCGACGGATAGAGCGTCTTGTTAATGTAGCTCTCGAGCGCAGCACTGTCTTGTCGGCTGATGATCTGTTCCAGCTCGACAACCTTGGTATCCGCGACAGCCATATTAGCCTTGGCCTGAGCCACCAGTACCTTTTCCTCTTCCGTGAGGAAGGTTGCGGTGTAGGCTGTCCAGTTCTTTTCAATGCCCGAGCGCGCGTCGGCGACCGCCTTGCTACCCTCTGCCCAGCTGAACTCGCCACTCCGAACCTTGTGCGATGCATCGACAATATTGATCGCATAAAGATCAGAGACGACTTTCAGCTGCTGAAGCGGCACAACCCGATCCGCAACAAGGGTCTCAATCCGCTTGTTGGATTGCTGAAGCTTGTAATAACCCAGTCCGCCCATGAGCAGGGACACGGCACTGAGAGCGCCAAGACAGGCGATCAATTTCGCCTTTATACTGAGTGTCACGGCAGGAGTCCTTTCACTAAGTCATACGAGCATACGCCTCGCAAATAAACATGAGGTAAATTAAACGGGCAATAAAGTTGCATTGATTTAATTTGCAATGATTGATTATAAACAATCATCTTATGGGATTATTATCACGGTTAATAGATTTCATATATCAGAGTTACTCTATTTGTGATATATAATTTACTTTCGGTGCATAGAGACCATTACAAATGGTGTTATTCGTATTATCACTGTTACTATGTGATTTAAAAACCCCGGAATAATAACCAAGCAACCTTGGACGTTTTGTCGCAAGGCAATCTTGACTACGCGTGTTGCATCCATCCAGAACCACTGGGGAAAGGCGCGGCTGAAATCCTTTTCAGAGTGGTGACTATGAAATTCTGTGCGCGTGAAACCCGGGCAAACAAGGCTAATGTGAATATTTTCGTCTTTGTTCTCAAACCATAACCCCCGCGTCAGGCCGATCAGAAACGTCTTGATGGGGGCATAAAGCGTATTGCCCGGCGAGGCTGGAAGAAATCCAGCGACCGATCCGACATTGATGAGACGACCAAAGTTCAGGGCCTGCATATCCTGTA
>JBKBWB010000034.1:10330-11572 GCA_046289215.1 Asticcacaulis sp.
CCCGGCAAAGATGGACGGGTGCAGTCAACATCACCTGGATCTGAGCTTCTGCTGCACCGGGGGCGAGTCTGTTCAGGTCCCCTGGCAAGCCATATCCGGCATTATTGATCAGAACGGCCATCTTAAGGCCCAGCTGGCGTATCGTGTCGGTTAAATGCCCGACGGCATCCGGTTGGGCCAAATCCGCGACAACAACGGTCACAGACACGCCGTGCGCGGTGCGTAACTCATTCGCCAGGGCGTCTAACCGGTCCTGGCGACGGGCCGTTAGGACCAGCGACCAGCCGAGGGCTGCCAGCGCCCGGGCAAAGGCCTCACCCAAGCCTGAAGACGCGCCGGTGACCAAAGCGATAGCCGCGGGATCCAGTTCCGATGGGCGAATAAGCCGTAGATCTGGTCTCAGCACGGCTCTAGGCAGCATGACCCGTTTCAGACTCGCCCGTTTCAGCGAGCGGTCGCAGAAGATCCGCAACCGTTATATGCGACAAACGCTCAGCCGCCGCTGCATTTGCGAGCTTCATGGCATTATTGATCGTGCGCGGGATCAGTTCACCCACCGGACAACCTTTGGCCCCGGCCGGCGCACAGCCCAAATGCGCACAGCCGTTCACGGCTTTGAGCACCTCATCGAGACGGATGTCCTCGGCGCGACGGATCAACCAGGCGCCTCCGGTCGCGCCCGGACGAGTCGCTATCATACCGGCCTTTGACAGTTGAGTGGTCATGCGCCGGACGACAACGGGATTCGTACAGATCGAACCCGCCAGAACCGCACTGGAGACAGCCTGTTCGGGGGCATAGGCTGACGCATGCGCCAAAAAGGCGAGAATATGCGCGGCAACGGGGAATCTTTGGCTGTCTGACATGATCCAGACTTACATAAGCCTTCCGACGCGTCTTTCCTAGGCCTTGCTTAGAAGCGTTGCATTTTTGACATATGACCAGATCGTGAAGGCAAAAGCAGCCGTCATCGGTTCGTCACGATTGAACGCACCTGCGAAAAGTCCTATAGGCCCGCCCAATCAGGAAGGGGTCGCCACGCCCGGCGGCATCCCGGAGAGATTTTATGAGTGGTCTTACCACAGGGGTTCAAACCCCACGACCGACAGGCACGGGTTTGGCCTTCGGAACACGCCAACTGGCAACCAATTCAACATTTAAAGTGATCCCATGACAGACGCATCCGACCCTGTCTCTGCCAGCAAGCACGGTCATGCCAAAAAGGCGGGTGTGTTTGCTCTC
>JBKBWB010000035.1:0-11528 GCA_046289215.1 Asticcacaulis sp.
GCTTATAAGCTGTCGCTGAACGGCAAGCCGGCCCCGGTGCTGGATGGTGTGAGCGGCGAACAACGGGTGCTGCTGGGCTGGGCGCAGGTCTGGCGGGCTAAATCGCGTGACGCGGCCACCCGCCAACAGGTCGTGACCGGTCCGCACTCCCCGCCGATGTTCCGGGTCATTGGCCCGGTCCGTAACGTGGACACCTGGTACGACGCCTTTGGAGTCAAGCCGGGCGACAAATATTACGTCAAGCCGGAAGATCGCGTCCGTATCTGGTAAGTCTTGTAAACAGTCGAGACACAAGCCCCCTTCGTGCCAGGCACGGAGGGGGTTTTGTTTTGAGTCCGCAGCGTATTTTTGACAATGTTGTCAAAAATTTGGACCCCTTAAAAATCTTGCACCAAATGAGAGTTCAAAACGCAAAAACCCTGCTGCGGGGGATAATCGCAGCAGGGTTTTTCGATTAGCGGGCGCTTCCTCCCCGAAACGCCAGAGACTGCATGCCTCTTGCCGGGCGCGCTGATCTCTTCGAAGAGGAGAAAACGCTATCCCTATGTCCGTGTCAATTGAGAAATCCACAATCCTGTCATATTTTTCTCAGTGACCAACGATAAGGTCGGAAAATTTTGACGACTTAGTCAATTTTTCCCAAAAAGTGTAACTAGATGGTTAATCAAGTCCGTACGAGGCAGGGTGACCTGCCCCGGACGCTCGGCCCGCCAAGCGGCATTGTCTGTGATTCCCGCCGCCAGTTGCCGCCCCATGTCGAGGTCTTTGAGTGTGACGGTCCCGGCCTTGATCTCGTCTTCGCCCAGCATCAGCACGGCCGGAGAGCGGCGACGATCGGCGTATTTCATCTGGGCCTTCATGCCAGAGCGGCCCATATAGACCTCGCAGGCCAGACCCGCGGCTCGCACCTCAACGGCCAACGCCTGATAGGCGGGCATATCGGCATCCCCAAAGGCGATGATCACGATCGGACCCCGGGTTTGATCGGCCAGATCCATAGCCCCTGCCGCCTGGAGCGCTGCGGCCAGACGTGACACGCCGAACGAAAACCCAGTGGCCGGGATCCGCTCCCCAAGGAAGCGCGAGACCAGATCATCGTAGCGACCACCGCCGCCAACAGATCCGAAACGGATCGGCTGGCCGCGCTCATCGCGGGTTTCCAGCATAAGTTCGGCCTCGAACACCGGGCCGGTGTAATATTCCAGCCCCCGGACAATTGCGGCATCAAAGCGCGCCTGATCCTCGCGCACGCCCAAGGCTTTAAGCGCCGCATCCATGCGGGCCAGCTCTTCGAGACCCGCTAGACCGTCCGGTGTATCGCCGACGGCGGCGCTCATGGCCTCAAGGAACCCTGATCGGGTCGTCACAGGCGTTCCGACATAGGCCATCACGGCGTCGATCCCGGCGGAATCGAGCTGAGCGCCCTTGGTATAGTCCCCAGACTCGTCGAGCCGCCCGGCCCCGAGAAGCTGGATCACGCCTTCGGTCCCGAACTTATCGAGTTTGTCGATCGCGCGCAGAACTGCAAGCTGCTGACCGGCCGACCCAACCCGTGCCTTGGCCAGCACGCCATTGAGAAGTTTGCGGTTATTGACCTTCAGGACCGTGGCCCCATCGGGCAGACCTGCGGCGGTAAATCCGGCAACAGCCAGGGCAATCAGTTCGGCATCGGCTTCGGGCCGGTCCGAACCGACGGTATCGGCATCACACTGAATGAATTCGCGATAGCGGCCCGGCCCCGGCTTTTCATTGCGCCAGACCGGTCCAAAGGCATAGCGGCGATAGGGCTTTGGCAGGGTTTCCCAGTTCTGGGCGGCGAAGCGGGCCAAGGGCGCGGTATGGTCATAGCGCAGGGCCATCCATTGGTCGTCGTCATCCTGAAGGGCAAACACCCCGGCATTGGGGCGGTCCGCGTCAGGCAGGAACTTGCCCAAGGCATCGGCATATTCAAAGGCCGGGGTCTGGAGCGGCTCAAACCCGAACTGCTCATAGACCGCAGAGACGCGGGTGATGATCTGGCGCTCGGTCAGGATATCGCGGGCGCGCTTGTCGGCAAAGCCGCGCGGGGCGCGAGCTTCGGGGCGGAAATCGGCCGTCTCAGCGGCGGGAACTTCGGTGTCGGACATGCCATGGCGCTTAAAGGATCCCGGTCCCGCTGACAAGAAATCCCGTAAAGGGAGATCCGAGTGGGCGGTTGGAAGGAACTGTTAAGGCTTTCCCTTAAAGCTAGCCGCTCATCCGGCAGGATCTTTGCTAAGGATCCGCCAGCCGCCTGGGATCAGGCCATTTTGGGAGTTTGATATGTCCTGTGCCGTCCTCAGTGCCATGATGCTGTTTATGACACCGGTTGGAGCCGAGGCTGCCGCGCCAACCCACCCCGTCGCCGTTTCGGCCCTGTCGCGCGAGCCCCTCTATGCCGATATCGTTCGGCGCGCACGGGGGCTGCATAGCCAGGTTCAGCTCTGGCAACGCCAAGGCCAGGTTCCCGCCGCCAACATGGCTCAGTTTGAACGCGATCTTGTGGTCTTGGCCGAACGCGACATGAAGGCCCACCACGATTTGGCCAAACGCGGGACCGATAGCGATCTGAAGTGTATTCTGAAAGGCATTTCAGAGGATCTTCAGGTCAAGCTGGCGGCGCTGCAACAGGCCAAGGATGACACAACACGCCGCACCGCCCTCGAAGACATGGGCTATCTGCTCAATGATAATGTCGAAGTGATTACCACCCCGCCCACTGTGCAGTCCGGCAAGGAAGGCTGAACCCTTCGCACAGATACAGCAAGGCCCGCCCCTCTCGCGAAAGGCGGGCCTTGTGTTTTAAGCCCCCATTACCCCGTTGTCTTTTGGATCAGCGGGAAAAGCGCCTGATATCAGCGATACTGCTGTATCCGGGTTGTACGCAGCCCGGCCATGCCATGAGAATCAATGGCCTTTTGCCAGGCAATGAACTCCTCGGAGGTCAAGCGATAGCGTTCGCAGGCCTCGTCGAAAGTCAACAATCCTCCTCGCACAGCAGCGACCACCTCGGCTTTACGCCGGATGACCCACCGCTCCGTCGTCGGAGGGGGCAGGTCCGCCAGGGTCAATTGCGACCCGGTCGGCCCGATCACGTACTTCTCGCCTTTGTTATTGAGGCGCTGCTCTTGAAGCATCGCTTACGCCTTTCTCACCATCATCATGATGAGACCATACCTGAAGGCTTATAACATCCGCTTAATCGCTCTAGTAAATAAAGCGCTAACGAAATCGAATACAAAAACGGAAGGAAATCGCCGTTATGACGATAACCTTCCGTTTAGAAATTAAGAATGCGTTACTTAACGCTTGATGTTAATCAGCTCGGACAACATTTCATCAGCTGTAGTGATGATCTTTGAAGAGGCCGAGTAAGCTCGCTGCGTAGTAATAAGACCCGTAAACTCAGTCGACAAGTCAACGGTTGAGGACTCTAAGGTTGAAGGCGCCAAAAAGCCTGCGCCACCTGTGCCGGGTGCTTTGAGATTATAGGTGCCGCTTTCGCGCGTTACGACGAAGGCATTGCCGGACACGGAGCCCAGCCCATCCGGGTTGGCAAATGTCGCGACAGCCACCTGGCCCAGACGACGGGTCACCCCGTTATCGTAAATGGCCGTGACAATGCCGTCCTTACCGATTTCGACGTCGGTCAGGTTGCCAAAGGCCGTCCCGTTAGGGGTAACCAATTGCGTAACAGAAGGGCTATCCAGCTGCGTCAAGCCGCCTCCAACAGCCTTCAGATCAAGGGCAACCGTCTGAGCACCGACCCCAAGGTCATTTTTCCAACGCAAGGTGGCATCTGCCGGAGCCGAAGCGCCGATCAGCAATTGCGGCTGGCCGGACGCATTCAGCGTCAGACGGTTCGCACCTGCACCGAACAAGGAGGTCGCTGCGCCGCCACCAGCGTAGGTCGAAGTGACCGCAGCCGGAATATCGAGCTTCCCATCCGGCGTAAACTTGACGGCCCCAAACGCGATGCGGTTCGGCGGCGTGTTGGTGCTGCTGAAATCCTTGGAATAGACTTCTGCATACCATTCGTTGGCGACCTGAGACTTGAGCAACCCCATAGTGATGGTGCGCCGCCCGCCCTTCGAGTCTGAAATCGGGATCTGGATTTCGAAATCCGGTTTGATTCCTGTCCCCGCGCTGGGATCGTAAGCCGCCATGGACGTCGCCGCTACGGTGGGCAGGTAGGTCACAGTCCCGCCGCTGCCTACGGCCCCCCCCGCCGCCGCCGCGATCGTCTGGCTAGATTTCAGATTGGCATTCACGCCGACGAGCGTCGTGGCTTCCGCTGATCCCCCCACGCTGGAAATATTGATGGACTTCAGATTATTCACATCCGAAGGATCAATTGTAATTTCGCCGATATTGTTCGCGGGCCAGCCTTGGAGGTAAAGGCCAGCGGTATTGCGCAGGAACCCGAACTCATCCACCCGGAATGACCCGGCCCGGGTAAACAACCGGGTATCCGTAGAGCCCACATCAGACGCCTTTTCCGTAGTAACAAAGAACCCACCCCCATCGATGCTGAGATCCTTGTTGCTGGTGCTGCGCTGAAGCAAGCCCTTGACCGAGTTCAGATAATGGTTGGTCCCCATAACGCCGCCCGCGCTATAACCACCGGCATCTGCACCGGCATTATTGGCGCCGGTGACAAGAGTCTGAAATTCGACCTGGACCCGCTTATAGCCCGTTGTATTGGCGTTCGAGATATTGTTCGAGATGGCGGCCAAGGCCGAAGAATTTGCCGAAAGACCGGACACCCCGGCCAGCATTGCACTCGAGATACTCATGGTTCTTTCCTTACACTTGGATCGCTTCGGATCTCAGACGACTTGAAAACTTAAGATTTAGACTGGACTGAAGTGATGGCATCAACCGGCACACGGGTGTTTCCAACCCGCAACAAGGTAATTCCATCCATGCGCTCGACTCCCGTGACCGTACCGCTGACGACGGGCTTGGCGGCTAGGGTCTGTCCTGCTGTATCTGTAGCCTTAAGGGTGATGGCATAGGTTCCCGCAGGGACAGACTGTCCCGACAGATTACGACCATCCCAAGTAAAGCTGTTCGACCCGGCCTTTAGCCCACTGATAGGACCGGTCCAGACAACATTGCCCGTTGCATTGGTGATCGTGGCTTCGACAGCATTCGCATCGACGGGAAGCGTATAGTCCCAAGTGGCCTTCCCCCCAGCCAACTCAGTCTTGTCATACGCCCCATCGACCTGTTTGCCTATAAAGCTGACAGCATTGGACATGTCCCCGCCATTACCAACGAGATTGGACAAGAGGGAATTGGTCAAAAGCTGCTGTTCCACGCTGGAATATTGCACCAGCTGCGAGGTCCATTGAGACGGATCTGTGGGACTAAGCGGGTCCTGATTTCGCATTTGCGCAGTCAACAGGCTCAGAAAGGTCTGATAGGTCTCGCTGACCTGCTTGCTACTGTTGGAAATCTTGGACTGTGCGTCGGCACTACTGACGGCGGTTACCATGGAGAACTCCTTCAGACCCGCACGTCCAGCGCAGAAGCGCGCGGACGAGAGGCAGTGATAACGGAATTAATCGGGTCGCCCTTGGCGGTCCCGTGTTCAAAGGCGGTCGATCGGAAACGGGGGCGATCCGAAGGCTCTTGTTGGGATTGTCCCTGCCCTCCTCCGCGTCCATCCGTTCCGGTATCGCGGCTGGAAAAGCTCAAATCTTCCTTGGCCAGACGAAACCCGGCGTCTTCGAGATGTCGGCGCAATTCATCGCCGCGCGCGCGAAACTCACTGGCTGAGACGGCGCTGTCGAAGGCCATACTGGCACGCAGACGGCCATCACGGGCGATTTCGACCTGAACATCCACGCGCCCCAGATCCTGTGGCGTTAAGGCAATATCAAAGCGGGTAGACTGCGCCGAGATTCGTCTCGTCATTTGCGCGGCCAAGCTGGCCAGTGTCTCAAGTCCAACTCGCGACATGCCCAGATGCCCCTGAGACGTAGTCCCTTCAGTTGCATTGCTCAAAGGGCTCGACGCAAAGGATTGCGTCGACAAGGACTCGGCCAAGGCACCGTCCACCGGAGCCGCTGACTTTGCTTCTGTTGGGATGGGCTCCTGGCTGGCAACCAGCATGGGCCCGCTCGATACACGTTCGGCCGGATTGGATTGTTGAGTTTCCGTTTGGGGCTGAACTGCCATCCCTTTGGTCTCTGACACCATAATCGACGCGGCGTCAGGGCCTTTGGTGGCGGTCAGAAGTCGTGTGGACGGATCAAGCTTGGCCCCATCCGGCGACGCCTCCGGTCTCATCGGATCCTTAGCGGAGCCCAGGCTCGCTTGAGGAAAGCTTTGATCCGTCACTGACAATGATTGAGACTGAGCCAAGTCCAAAACGGAGGCCGCCAAAACCAAGGTTTTATCCGGCACTAACGGCAAGGACTGGGCGCTGGCCTCAGGCGTTGTCGGGGGCAAAGACTGAGACTGAGCCTGAGACTGAGACTGAGACTGGGACGGAGACTGAGACTGGGACTGAGACTGGGACTGAGACTGGTCTGGGATTAGCCCTGAAACTGGAGCTTGACTTTGAGCGTGGATCATTACGGCCCCTGCTGACAATCGCTCAGGCCATGTTCCGCGATCCGCTGAGGTGTCCCCCTGCGTTCGCCCGGTGATTCGGCGCACCTCAGGCATCAGTGCACCCGCCATGACATCCGGCAGGGACTTCGTTTCAGGCGGCGCGACCGAGGCTCGGACTTCGGTGGCCTTATCGCCTGTCACTTTGAGATCCGGTGTCTTTGCCTCTGGCGCTTGAAGCAAGGGCGACGAGATTTGGGGCGTTGAGATTTGGGGCGCAGCGCTCTGATCGAACTTTGGCGTGCTCGCCGAGCCCTTCGGCATTGCCTTATCCAAAAGACTGGAGGTCGTAATCGCCTCGGATACTTGTGCCTCGGTACTCAGAGAGTCATTCACGCCGCGCTTTGGTCGCGATGGCAGATCATTCAGAGAGACCGGCTCAGCCTCTACCGTGTCCAAGTTCGAGCTTGGAGCCTTGGGCTGTGATAGTGCTGCCTTGTCGATCAAGGGACGTGGCAAAACGGCCACGGCCGGTTCCAGAGTGGGCACCTTTCCTGGCTCCGGTTGGGCAGGAAAATGAGACTGTACCGGCAACTGGGACGAAATCTGAGGCTGATTATTTGACACGGGCACAACCGGCAACGGCCCAAAGCTATTGAGCGTCGGGATCTGGAGCAGTCCGGCGCTTTGCTGTTGCCCATTAAGGTCGTCATCGTTAACGCGTGCGTTCCCTGCTTCGCTATCCCGAACAGCGACCTCGCCCACACCACTCTCAGACGTCGCGTCCCTTAGTATTTCAGGTACGCTCAGGCGATCCATACCATCTCGATGAATCACGAAACCCGGTGTCGGGGCTTGATTGAGTAGTGGCGGCGTGACCGGATTGCCCTGTCGCGGCATTTTGGTGGGAATCGCACCGTCGGCTGGAGCCGCGGGTTCTTCGAGCCCCCCCCCTAACTCAGGTGTGGGAGGCAACGCGTCTTGCGGCGCGATTAAGGGTGCGCCCGGGGAGGCCACTTGCGCCAAGATCTCTGCAAAACTGGAATCAGCTGTTGATTCGCCTTCTCCTCGCCCGGAAGAAACCGTTCCGGCGGCGATCGGCGCAAAGCCGTTCAGCAAGGTGGACAGGTCAATCAACGACATAGGGTCCCTGTCGGCCCGAAAGGGCCGGTTTCAGCATAAATGGGCTGGTGACAGGGCGCCTTATGCGCCAAAGCATTCTCCACACACCAAGCAAGGAGCGGGCCAGAGCTTATGTAATTGTTTTAATTCAATTATATTTGACTCGCCGCCATAACTCTCTTTCCGATAAGGGCGATTCTTGCCGTGCAGACCCGGACTCTTTTTCCCGGCACTGAACCCCATACCTTTTGAGTTGCCGACCATGGCACTCGACTTGCGACGTTTAGCATGAGTTTAATCCCCCGTCGGAAGCATGAAACGCTAACCCCATGTATAGAAACACAAAATTCTATAGCCTCTCACGTGACGCCGGGTGGAAATTGCCGGGCGCTGCGCAAGGCTTGCCGGGTCGGCGGGTCACTCTTGCCGCAGGAGACCGCGGATGAGCCTGACAACGATCATGAATGCCGGGGTCAGCGGGCTGATGACCGCGCAAAATCAGCTGCGCGTGATTTCGAGTAACGTCTCGAATGCCAACACGCCCGGCTATATCCGTAAGGAAGTCCAGCAGACCAACATCAACAACTCCGGAGTCGGGGCTGGTGTCGAACTGGGTCGGGTTCGGATTGCGGCGGATCGGTATCTGCAGCATGTCAGCCGCACATCTGCCGCCGATGCGGGCAAAGCCGAAGTGGGCAATACGCTCTATGGCCAGCTTCAGGGCCTCTTCGGCGATCCGTCGGGCAAGACGGGCTTCTTTAGTCGGGCGTCGGCCATGTCCTCGGCCTTTGCCGTGGCGTCCGAAGATCCCCAGTCGGCACCGCGTCGCATGGATGCGATGAACCGTCTCAGTGAATTGTTCAATGAAGGGACGCGGATTGGTACCGGCATCCAAGAACTGCGTGAAGATGCCGACAAGCAAATTGCCGCCAACGTCCGGACTGTCAATTCCCTGCTGACGACCATTGATGAGCTGAACACGCAAATTTCGCGCGGTAATGTGACGATGGAAGACACGACCGACGCCGAAATCGCGCAATCTCGAGCAATCGATGAACTGTCACGGTTCATGGACGTTAAGGTCACGAGTCGCCCAACGGGGGGGATCGTAGTCCGGACTGGGACCGGCACCATTCTGGCGGGTGAAGGCCTGTCTCAGTTGTCCTATAGCCCGACTTCCGGCGTCAAGTCGGGTACGGCCTTTGATGAAATCTGGATCGACCAGAGCGATGGCAACCGCCGAGCTCTTGCGGACCAGCTCAAGAGCGGCGAACTCAAGGGTCTTCTGGATCTGCGCGACAAGGATAGCGTCGCCGCAGCCGAACAGCTGGGTGAGCTTATGTCGGTCATGGCCGACGAGTTGAACCGGGCACATAATGCTGCGAGTTCGGTGCCAGCCCCCAATCGCCTGAGTGGACGAAATACGAACCTGACCCTATCCGAGGCGATCACCGGCTTTAGTGGCACCTCGACGGTGGCTATTCTCAATGCCAATGGCACACTGAACCGTCGGGTCGATATCAATTTCTCGACCGGTCAGATGACCAATGATGGCGGGGTCACCAATTCCGCCTTTACGCCTGCCAATTTCGACACGGTGCTAAATGGCCTGCTCGGGGCTTCGGGGTCGGTCAGCTTCAGCAACGGGGCCTTGTCGATCCAGGCAGGTGCCGGATTGGGTGTCGCACTGCAAGACCAGAACACCCCGGTTCAAGGTCGAAATGGTCAGGGCTTCTCCCACTTCTTCGGTCTGAATGATCTTGTTCAGAACACAGTGCCGACCAACTACAAGACCGGGCTGAGCGGGACGTCCAACCATGGCTTTACCGCTGGTCAGACCCTGACCTTACGCGTTGGACCTCAAGATGGAGCGCGGATACGGGATATCACCATAGCCATCCCGGCAGGCGGCACCATCAACGACCTGCTGACCAGCCTGAATGACCCGGTCAATGGTGTGGGCGGTTTCGGCACCTTCAGCTTGTCGGCGCAGGGCGAGTTGAAGTTTACAGGTGCTGGCTCGCCCCCGATGAAGATGCAGGTGGTCAAGGACAATACCACGCGACTGAATGCAGGCGGCCCATCCGTTTCAGCCTTTTTCGGGCTGGGCGGCATTCCGGGTCAGCGGCTTGAAACGTTTGCAGTGCGTGGCGAGATCCAGCGCAACACGGCCACCATGGCCTTGTCCAAACTCGACCTGACTGTTCCAAGCGGACGCCCTGTACTTGTCAGCGGTGACGGTCGCGGGGCGCGCGGACTGGCAGACATCGGCGATTTGCAAACCGGATTTGCCGCTGCGGGCGATAATCCGGGCGGCACAATGAGCTTGAACCGCTATGTCTCGGATCTGGCCGGTCAGATCGGTAACAAGGCGGCAACCTATGACACGCGCCTGACCTCAGCAGAAGCTGTGGCTCGCGAAGCGGACTCCCGCCGCCGTTCGACCGAAGGCGTCAATCTGGATGAAGAGCTGGTCAAGATGACCACCTATCAGCAGGCCTATAACGCCTCAAGCCGGATGATCCAGGCCGCCAAAGACATGTATGACATCCTTCTGAGTATGGTGAGATGACCCGCGTATCGACAAGTGAGAGCTGGAACCGCGCCCTTCTGGACCTGATGGCCGCTCAGAAGCGCCAGGTCGATGCCAACAGCCGCGTTTCGACCACCAAGATTGCCACGGACCTGCAAGGCTATGGCCGCAAGGCCGAGTCGCTAACCGCCTTCAACACGGCCCACGATCGGATCGAAAGCTTCATCGAGGTCGGCAAATTGGTGAATAATCGGCTCGAGTCCCAGGATCTGGCACTGAACCGTGTGGCCGAAGGGGCTTCCACGGCCCGGCAGGCCATCATGGATGCCCTTGCCTCAGGCAATGGAACAGGCCTCAGGTCCGTGATCCAGAACCATATGTTGGTGGCGATTGATGGTCTGAACAGCAAGCACCATGGTCGGTATCTGTTCAGCGGCGGCATCGAAGACACGCCGCCCGTCACCATCGAGACCCTGGCTGCGCTCGAAACGCCGAACACGGCGGCCCAGGCTTTTGCCAATGGCAAATCCCCGACGTCCCCCCGGATTGACGAAACCACCGTCATCGAAACCAGCTTTTTTGCCGACGATGTGGCCACCGGCCTGATGCAGGCCTTTAAGGACTTTGCCGACCAGGATACGGCCAATACCTTTGACGGCCCCCTGACATCCGCCGAGAAAACCTTGCTGGGCAACTTGGCGACCCAATTCGAAGCCGCGCACAAGCATGTGCTCAATCAAGTGGCCATCAATGGGTCGCGTCAGAACCGCGTTGAATCCACGCTGAAATCGCTCGAAAGCCAGTCGATCAGTCTGCAAAATCTGATCGGTGAGCGCACCGATGCGGATATGGCCAAGGCCTATTCAGACCTGCAACAGGCCCAGATCGCGGTTCAGGCCACGGCCCAGGTGATCTCGACCTTGCGCAGTTCGTCGCTGCTGGAGCTGTTACGCTAGGGTCCTCGCTTCCGGGCCTCTCGCAATCCGGATCACAACGCCTTACATAGGGCCGCATGATGACCTGTCCCGTGCCCGAGATTGCCCCGACCGACCTTGATGCCGCCATTGCCCTGGCGCGTGAGAGCGTGGGCTTGCCCGTGGGAACGCGGATCGTGGCCGCCATGTCGGGCGGGGTGGATTCCAGCGTCGTGGCGGGGCTGCTGAAGCACGCGGGTTATGACGTGGTGGGCGTGACGCTGCAGCTTTATGACCACGGCGCAGCGGTCAAGAAATCCGGGGCGTGTTGTGCGGGTCAGGACATCCATGACGCCCGTCAGGCCGCCGAAGTGATTGGC
>JBKBWB010000401.1:0-1621 GCA_046289215.1 Asticcacaulis sp.
TGCCCGATACAGCCGTGCTGACGACGGGCCGTTCCTTTATCTCGGGGGTGGACTCAGCCACGCGCGGCGAAGGGCTTTTTGTGGGATTGCGCGGTCTCAATCCCGAATTCAGCCTGGTGCTCATCGACGGCATGCCGGTCGCCCAGGGCTTGCCCCACTCCCGTAGCGTGCAGATGAACATGATCCCGCCGGAGGGCTTTGGTCAGGTACTGGTGCACCGAACCGGTCGTCCGGATCTGGAGGGGGACCTGATCGCCGGCGCCATCGATTTCCGCACCTTACGGGCACAGGATCTGGCTGAGCGGCGGCGCGCAGAAATCAGCCTGGCGGGGCGTCTGGAGCCTCTGGCCCATCGCTATGACGAGCCGGGGCTGGGGGGAAGTCAGGCCCTGATGCTGGCGGGCCGCTTCGGTGCGACGGATCAGCTGGGCCTGAGCCTGAGCCTTAGGCATGAAACCCGACGAACCGTCAGTTCGGAAATGGCCGGTGTGATGTCGGCCCGCAATGATGACGGCTGGGCCTGGGGTTGGTCCTCGACCGCAGGCCCCAAGTATCACGGGACGCCACGCGACCCGAACCATCCTGAACGCGATCTGGTTCTGACGGCCTTGAATGTGGGCGTCTCTGAAGTGTCTTCTCAGAACCGGTCCGTTTTGCTGGCTATGGATTACCAGCCGGACGCCCATGTCAGTCTTCGTCTGACCCTGGCGGATCTTGGGGCGCGGAACCGACAAAATTCAACCCTCAGCCAAGTGGTGGGCGGCGCGCGGCAATGGATTCCGGATCCCCAGGGCGGTTATCGTCTATCGCTGGGGGAAGTCTCGAGCCGTGTTTGGTACGAAACCAATCCGGACTTTGTCAGCTTGAAAGCGGCCACGCTGACCGGGCGAATTCTATTGCCATCTTCGCCCGCCTTTCGATCCGGCACCCTAATTCTGACACCGCGTCTTAGTCTCAGCCGGTCCGCCAGTGATCGGCCCGACCGGATCGAAGCCTCCATCCGGATTAATCAGAACGACAAATATAACAAGGATCAGGCGGCTCGCCCGTACACCGGACAACTGATTGTCGCAGGGAAAGGGTTTCCTCAGCCTTTGTTGACGCCAGCTTTGCGAGATGATCTCGACCAGGCTGCAACGCGCCTGCTGGCCCGGCGGGCTGGGCAAAGATCCGAGCAACACAGCGCCCAGACCCGCCTCCAGGCGGCGATGGACGCGGAATGGCTAACCGGTTCGGAACAGGGGCTGGTCAGTCTTAAGGCTGGCCTTAGCGTTTCACAGAGTGATCGGGACGTCACAGACCTCAACTGGACCAATGCCCCGGTGGCAGAGGTTTTAGGTAAGGCGGGGGTGACCTGGGCGGATTTGGGGGTGACCAAAGGGACATGGTCTTCGGTCTGGCCGGGGGTCTATGACTGGCGGGCCCCAAGGGTGGACCATGATGCGCTGGTGGCCCTGTACTGGCGGAGCGTTACGCCCGAAAGTTTTGATCGGTGCGGCAAACTCTATGTGAATAATCTCAATTGTGGCACACAATCGGGCCGGGAACAGGTCGCATCCACCTATGTCATGTCGACGGTTCGGCAGGGGCAATGGGAGATCACAGGCGGTCTACGACACGA
>JBKBWB010000036.1:0-11505 GCA_046289215.1 Asticcacaulis sp.
ACCCCCGTGCGGCCCCTATGGGATCCAATATGCCGGCTTCTATACGCTCGAAGCCGTTCCGGGAGACGACACCAAGGTGGTGCTGATCACCTGGGGCAACGACCTGGCCCCGTTCGAGCCCATGACCCTGCGCGCCGTCGTTCAATAAGCTTATGGTCGGGGGACAAGCGGCCCCGACTGGCCCAGTTCCAGCGTCAACTCCAGCCCGCTGACCCCATGGCGGCGGGCTGCGGAGGCAGTCCGTCCGACCCAGGCGCGGGTTTCAGACGTCTTGGACAGCGTAAAGCGGACCTCCAGTCCATCGGTACGCCATTGGCGCAGAACGACCGGCCCGCGCACATCCGGGCTCAAAAGGGTTCGGCCCAGTTGATCCACGAGCGCGGAAGGTCCACCCAGCCCCAAAACCGGCTCCTCGGGGGTCTCGTCCGGATCCACGCTGGCCCTAATGGGCTGCGACTCGGCGGCGGGCGTGACCTTGAGCGTCGTCAGATCGAGCCGGTCCCCATGGGCCAGAAAGCTCAGAGACGCCTGCCCCCGCTCCGGCTCAGTAAGGCCCGACACGGGTAGCGGTTTCAAACTCATGACTGTGACACTGCCCTCACCCACCACTTCGGCAGTGCGGGTCGCAAAGTCGACCTTGAGCACGGTGTTTTCGTCAATGCCAAAGCCCGGACGCGGATCATGGTTCATCCGGCGGCTTTCAAGCGCCCGAAACAACCGCCCGAGCCGTGCCTGGTAGTCAAAATGCTGATCGACGATCCCGAACGGAAAAAATCCGGCTCCCGGAGCCATCATCAGCCCACCATTATCGGGCGCGGCAGGGGTGAAAAGCCGGACCGGATCGGTCAGAACCGTCAGCCCATGCCCCCTCGCGATCATCGGCTGGCTTTGGATCGCGGCGCCGGCGCTGCTGCCCCCGATCACCGCCCCTTCTGTCAATCGTTGACGAACCGCCTTGAGCAACGGCGACGGATTTGAACCGAAGCTCAGAGCTTCCAGAGTTCGAACCTGATCCCCCCCGGTGAACCAGATCACGGCTGCAGACCGCACCTTAGCCACTTCGGTTTCTGACCACGCCCCGCGCCGCCAGGACGCTTCATCCACATTAGGGGTGTCTGGATCATCCACCACCGCCGCCTCGACCAGCACGATCCGCTCCGGAGCGATCCCGACCTGTCCGAGATTTCTGCGCAGGATGTGTAGCGCGTCATGAGGTGCGCCCGAGGCCGATGCAATCACGGCCAGGGTGCTGCCCGGGGCCTTGAGCCCATCAGCGAGACTCTGCCAGACAGCCAAATTATCCCGGGCCAAAGCACCGCCCCCAATCAGCAAAGTGCCTTTTGCTGGAACAGGGTCCGACTGGGGCGCGGGCTTGGCAAAGGTTTCCCCAACCCCGAAAAGGAGCCCGACCGTAATCACCAGAGCCAAGGGCTTTAATGGGTGCATCGTCAGGTCTCCTGTCCGGATGGGGGCTGATTATTGAGCCGCCGGGGCCATCCCGGCTTTTTTCGGTTTCATATAGGTGTCGAGCCAACGCACGGTTTCCCAGATCGTGTGATTGACCGACTCACGGGCGCGATAGCCGTGGGACTCATGGGGCAGATAGACGAACCGGACCGTTGCCCCATTGCCCTTGAGCGCCGCATAGAACCGCTCGGATTGCAGCGGGAAGGTCCCCGAATTGTCGTCCGCCATGCCATGGATCATCAGGATCGGTTCCTTGATCTTGTTGGCATAGGTAAAGGGCGACATGTTGGTGTAGATGTCGGTCGCCTCCCAGTAGGTGCGCTGTTCGGCCTGGAAGCCGAAGGGCGTCAGGGTGCGGTTATAGGCCCCCGAGCGCGCGATCCCGGTACGGAACAGATCCGTATGTGCCAGCAGATTGGCGGTCATGAACGCGCCATAGCTGTGTCCACCGACAGCGATCCGATCCTTGTCGGCTACCCCGAGATCGACCACCGCCTTGACGGCGGCTTCGGCACTGGCGCGCAACTGCTCAACATAGGTGTTGTTGGCATCGGTGCCCGACGTGCCGACAATCGGCATGCTCGGTCCATCAAGAATGGCATAGCCCTGGGTCAACAGGAACAAATGGCTTGCGCCACTCGGACGAGTAAAGCGGTTGCCTTGATCAACAACCTGGCTGGCAATGCGCGGATCGGTGAATTCCTGCGGATAGGCCCACATGACCAGCGGCAAGGGTCCGTCCTTTTTGGCGTCATAGCCTGACGGCAAATAGAGCGTTCCAGACAGATCGACGCCGTCGGCGCGCTTATAGGTGATCAGCTTTTTCGTTACCCCGGCAAACTGTGGGGCTGGGTCGGCATAATCGGTTAGCGACTTCAGAGAGCGGCCCATGCGAAGATAATAATTCGGAGCCAAGCTCGCGCCTTCGCGCCAGGTAATCAGCTGTGACGCATCCCCCTTGGGGGCAGCCACGACCCGCTCATAACCGTCCTTAGCGGACTGCCACAGCACCTTGGACTGGCCGGTAGCGAGATCAAAACGGGTCAGCTGGGGGAAGGCTCCCTCCCGGGTATTACCAGGCGCCGTCATCAGCACGCCCTTACCGTCCTTGCTGAATTGCAGAACCCGAGTCCCCAGTGGCCCGGTTACCATCATGGGAGAGCCGGGGTCATTGAAACGATCTTGCGAATTGCGTTGCAGAACGGGGCGGATGGTGCCGGGCTTGGACGGATCCGCCACAAACACTGTCTGGGTGCGGCTGACCCACCAGTTACTATAGATCAACGCTGTATCAGCGCGACCCCAGGCAGCTCCGGCATAGCGGTGCTCAAGATCCGCCAGGGTCACCGCCTCGCCCTCAAACGGGGCGGACAGCATTTTTACCCGGTCGCGCTTTTCGACTTTTTTACGCGGATCGCCGTCATCCAGCGCTTCGGCCCAAACCAGCGTGGCCGGGGCATCGGCGCGCCAGCTGACGCTGCGGGGACCTGTTACAACTGCATCGAATGCGGGTGGCAGGTTTTCCGCCAGCGGACGATCCGCCAGGGTCCGCACGATGGCCCCATTGCGATCCCGCAGGGTGATCTCCGTCGGGAAGGAGCCCGCCGTAACCAGATAGCTGTAGGGCCGCTTCAGGCGATTGACGAGCAAGAACCGGCCATCCGGGGACAGGCTGACATTCGAATAGATCCCTGGCGCGCCCAGGGTCTTGGCCTCGCCGGTGTCGATCGCAACTTCGGTCAGGACACTGGTGAAATAATAGTCGAACAACGCCTCATCATGCGGCGAGGACAACAGATCCTGGAAGGTCCGGACCGGCGCGGCGCGCCCCATGTTTTCCTGTATGACCGGGCCATCCGGCACTACGGGTGCTTCCGGCGGTGCCCCCCGCCCGGCGGGAATGGCACTGACGATAAGGCGGGCACTGTCAGGTGTCCAATCCATCGTCGGCATGATCGCGTTCAGGCGCACTTGCCCGAGCTGGGCAGCCTTGCCGGTCGCGGCATCCGCCACCCATACCGTTACGCCGTCCTTGCCTTCCAGGGCAAACGCCAGCTTGCGGCTATCCGGCGACCAGGATGGATAAAGCACGCGTACGCCGTCCGGAAGCATGACATCGACGCGTTTGCCAGTTGCAACGGATTTGAAACTGAGCCCTTCGGAAACAGCAACCCGTCCTTCGGATTGAGCATTCGTACGTGGATTGATCCGGTACCCCCCCAGACGCAGGATCGGCGCGGCCATGTCGGCGATTGAAGGCGCTTCGGCCCGGGTCAGGATAAGGGCAGTGGATTGGTCCGGTGAAAGCTGAAGGCCAGGCATGGCCTTGGCCTTGAGGATTTCCGCAATCGGGGACGGAGCCATTTGATAGGGCGTCTTGGCTTGAGCTAGGGCTGACCCGGTCACCATTAACGGTGCCGACAGAGCCAGTACCGCCGCAGCGGACAACAACAGATAGCGCGCAGTCTTCCGGATCATCCGGTCCTCCTGATGTGAGGGGAATCCTCAGGGAACGGGTTGCCCCCGCTTATTGTTTCGGACCGTACCTAAACCCGGTTTTTTTGTGGCGTCGAGGTGGATCCGCCTTCCTTACAAAACTGTCATCTAAAGCCGGCCTCAAGCTCGACTTAAACGACAGACAGACCAACAATCTGATATCTTTGCGATGTCGTATACTTGTGTAACGCGGGAGAAAATTATGGGCCGTCCGAAGATTGTCTGGATTACTGGTGCGTCGAGCGGGATCGGCGCGGCCTTGGCGCAGGCTTACCTTGATCAGGGTGCCATCGTTGGCGTGTGTGGGCGCAACGCAGAGGCTCTGGCGACCCTTTGCGCCGGTCATTCACGGGCTCGCCCCTATAGCTTTGATATCCTCGATGCCCACGCCGGGGATCTGGCTTTCGCCGATTTTGTCAGTGAGGTCGGCGTGCCGGATCTCGCGATCCTGAATGCTGGAACGCACAAGCCCACACCGATGAAACGATTCAGCCGCGAGGACGCCGCATTTATCCTCGGGACCAATCTCCAGGGCTTGTTCAACACGTTTGAGCCCGTTGTAGCCACCATGATGGCCCACAAGCGCGGCCAGATCGCCATCGTCGGCTCGGTGGCGGGCTATCATGGTTTGCCCTATGCGGGGGTCTATAGCGCCACCAAGGCGGCCGTTGCCCGATTTGCCGAGACCGCGCACATGGAACTGAAGCCCCACGGCATAGATGTCCGGCTGATTGCGCCAGGCTTTGTGCGGACACCGCTGACGGACAAGAACGATTTTCCCATGCCCTTCCTTATGGAAGCGCCTGCCGCTGCCGAGCGGATCCGCAAAGGCCTTGTTGGAAAAGGCTTTGAGATCACCTTCCCCAAACGCCTGAGTTGGATGCTGAAACTGATTGCCATCCTGCCGCGCTGGATCAGCTTTGGCATGATGAGCGGTATTATCCGCAAAGGCGGTTAAGTTGTCCGACATCGGGGGCCTGGCCACGTCGTTTTTCGATGATCATCACCCGACAGAAATGGAACAAATAAAGAACATTTGACTCGCCGTTTTCTTGCGTCTGTGGCAGCATACCGTGGTCGGTCGTCACAGCGTCAGAAAGAGCCACTCCGCCATGACGGCGATCTGGAGTCCGCCCCTCCCTTCCCCCTACGAAGACATGCAAACGGTCCGGTCACTCCCACCGGAACAGGACACACTCGACCTTGTGTGCCCCACGTGCCGGGGACGTCACCAACACCGACGCTCCGATTTACTCGAAGCCCGTTGTGGTGACATTCCCCTCTTGACCTTGTCCCGTTTGCTCAGTTGCCGGACAGGTTAGCTTATGACGCCAAAGTCAAGGTCACCTCAATGTTGCCCCGCGTCGCATTGGAATAGGGGCAAACCTTGTGCGCCTCGGCGATCAGACGCTCTGCCGTGGCACGATCAAGACCCGGCAAAGAAATGGCCAGGGCGGCATTGATCCCGAACCCGCCTTCGATTGGGCCGATGCCTACCGCTGCGTCGATCGCGGTTTCGGCCGGCACAGCCACGCCGTCGCGCTGCCCGACAAACTTGAGGGCACCGATGAAACAGGCAGCATAGCCTGCCGCGAACATCTGCTCCGGGTTGGTTCCGGAGCCACCCGGGCCACCCAGTTCTTTAGGCGTATTCAAGGCGAGGACAAAACGGTCGTCTTCAGCACGGGCCTCACCAGTCCGACCGCCGGTCGCACGAGCCTTGCCGATGTAAAGGGGATTGATGGACGTCATGGGTCTCTCCTGAGTTAAATTACCTCTCACAATATAATTGCGCACGATTTATTTTCAAGGCCTCATCAAACACCGTTGCGCACAATCAAAAACGGTCCTAAGTTCGATCCATGGTAAAGGCTGATTCCCCATCCGGACCGTCCGCAGAGACACCCGTGGCAGCAAGGGGCAAGACCCCATCCCAGCTAAAGCTGGATAATCAGCTTTGCTTTGCCGTCTATGCGGCCCACAATGCCTTTACAGCAGCCTACAAACCATTGCTCGGCCCGCTCGGCCTGACCTACCCGCAATATCTTGTTATGATGCGACTGTGGGAACAGGATGACCTGTCGGTCGGCGATTTGGGCGCACCGCTGCATCTCGACAGCGGAACCCTGACACCGCTCTTGAAGCGATTACAGGCCGCCGGGCTCGTGACCCGGACTCGGGATGAAAAAGACGAGCGGGTGACCCGGATCCGGCTTACGGAAACCGGATGGGCCTTGCGTGACAAGGCTAGCCGCATTCCACTACAAATTCTCAGTCAGCTCGGCCTGAAACCCCAGGAAATCTTTACCACACGCGATGAAGTTCGGGGCCTCAGCACTCGACTGCGCGCAGCCAATGCCCCAGATACTGACCAATAATCTGCACAAGCCCCTTCACCTTTAGAACGGTAAGGGGTCTCCATCCGCAGGCTGAGCCGGCGCCGGGGAAGCCTGAGCCGGATTGTAGGGCAAAGGCGCTTCAGGCGTGGTCAGCGGTACGGGCTTGGGGGCCTCAGGAGCCGCTCGGCTCGCCGTGCGGGCTGGACGTGGCACAGAGGTCACTGTTGCAATACCCGATCGTGCATTCAAGCGGCTTAGGGGAATTACGGCTTGGCCTAGCGCCCCGGCAAACTCGCCCTCAATGAAGACTTCCATTGCCGCAGGATCCGAGACATCCACAGTCAGAGGCCGAATTGGCGATTGCGGCGCCCTGTAAGCTTCACCTTCAGCGAGGAGCCGTGCGAAGTAAATGGTGCCATCAGAGCTACGAACGACCAGATTGACCGGTTTCTTCGCCTGAAGCGTCACGATCGACTGCCCGGGCGCGGAACCATAGACCGGACCGCGCGGGTTGAAAGCTCGCTGCAACGGTGCGTCATCTGCAACGGCCTGCTCTTGACCCGAGGCTTGCTGAGCGGCTTGAGCAGCGGCCACTGCCGCAAAACCTTCTTCGAGGCCCGGCGTTACATAAGGCTCTGGCACAGCCTGATCCTTAGGGGCGGGCCGGGGGGGAGAAATCGCCATCAACCCGTCCTGAATCAACGGCACCCCCTGAACCCAGGCCTTAGGACCGTCGACCAATTGCACAGGCTTCTTGTCTTCCAGAAGCAAAGCACGCTGAGCAATATTCCAAACGACCACCGAAGCCAACAAAGCAAGGCCAGCTATCAACAAGACCGGGCGGCGTGGTTTGACTTCAGCGAACGACGATCCGAGCGGCGCCCCGAGAGCTTCCTGAGTAACTGGAGCCGCCAGCTTGAACCGGTCAGCATAGACCTCTTCATCCAGTCCCAAAGCCCGGGCATAGGCCTTGACATACCCGATCGCAAACGGCCGCGACGGCAATTGATCAAAGGCTTCGGATTCGAGCGCCTCAAGATAGACTCGGCGAACGCGAGTCAGTTCCGCCAGCTGTTCAAGAGACAGCCCCCGGGCCGTACGGACCTGGTGCAAACTTTCTCCAAAGCCGGGTTCCATGGACGTCGCCATTCCTTCACGCGCATAATGGGCTTCAGAGACTACGGCTTGCGCCGTCTCCGGATCCCGCCCCCCGGCGGCCAGAGGCGATACCCCCCCGGAACGGATGAACTCTGAACCTCCGGCAGCATCCAGCGGAGCCATCAGATTACGCCCTCTGCACTGTAAAACCGACCACAGGTCAGCGGATTCAAACCCCCGCCAACACAGGCCCCCAACTGTCGCAACGAAAGCACAACGGCCCTCCGGAATCAACGCTCATTCAGGGATCCTTAAGGATTCCCGGCTGGAGAGATTCACTTTTCGTGCCACAGGGGAAACACCTTAGCCTGTGCCGCTTCGGATCAGATAGCGACGTTCAGTTTACGCGCCAGCGACAGTACTTCGTTGCGGATCGACCCTCCGGACGAGCTCATCAGCTTAGTCACGGCCTTGGCTGCAGCATCCCGGTCCACAGACAAGATCATCCGCTTCACCGGACCAAGCCCAGAGGGCGGCATGGACAGGCGGGTAAAGCCCAGTGCAATCAGGACAAAGGCTTCGAGCGGTCGCCCGGCCAGCTCGCCACACACTGAAACCGGTGTGCCATTTTCGGACGCGGCCCGCTGGATCGACGCCAGCGCCCGCAGAACAGGCGGTGACAGCGGGTCATACCGCTCGCTCACACGTGGATTGGTCCGGTCCGCCGCAAACATATATTGCGTCAGGTCATTGGTCCCGACGCTGGCGAAATCCGCCAGAGGGAACAGCGCATCCAAGTGCCAGAGCAAGGACGGGGACTCGATCATCGCCCCAACCCGCAGAATATCCGGCAGGGGGCGCCCCCGCCGCCGTGCCCATTCGCATTCCAGATCCACGAGGGCCCGCGCGGCGCGAAACTCATCAACGCTGGCAATCATAGGGAACATGACCCGAAGGTTCCGCCCCCGGGCCGCCGTCAGCAAGGCCCGAAGCTGCATACGCAGCAAGGCCGGACGGTCGAGCCCCATACGGATCGCGCGCCATCCCAGAGCGGGATTCTCTTCGCGCTCGGTTTCAAGGTAGGGCAACATTTTGTCCCCCCCGAGATCGAGGGTCCGGAAGATGACGGGCTTGTCCCCCGCCGCATCCAGTACCCGCGTATAGAGCTCGGTCTGACGCGCCAAACGGGGCAGGTCCTCGCTGACCATGAACTGGAATTCCGTCCGGAACAGACCAATTCCTTCGGCCCCGGTGTCGTTCATGATCTCAAGGTCGACATCCAGACCCGCATTCATCAGCAGGCTGATCCGTTGCCCATCCAGTGTGATCGCGGGTTCATCCTTGATCCGGGCAAACTCTGCGGAGCGCTGGGCCCGGGTCTGCATCCGTGAACGCGTGGCTTCAAGAATATCTGGACGCGGGCGCAGGAAGGCCTCGCCCACTTCGCCATCGACGATGACCGCATCCCCTTGAGAGACCTTGTCGCGCAAGCCACTGAGCCGCCCCACGCACGGAATCGACAGGGCGCGGGCCACGATCGCGGCGTGGTTGGCGGCAGATCCCTCTTCGAGCAGAAGCCCCCTCAGAAAACGCCGGTCATATTCGAGCAGCTCCGCCGGGCCAAGGTCGCGGGCCACAAGGATCGTATTTTCGGGCAATTGCCGGGACTGGGTCTCTTCGCCCGACAGCACCCGCAAGAGCCGGTTCGCCAAATCTTCAAGGTCGTGCAGGCGTTCGCGCAGATAGGCATCACGCGTATGACTGAACCGGGCCCGATGTTCATTGCGCACCCGCTCGACCGCCGCTTCGGCACTGAGGCCCGACCGCACCGCTTCTTCGAGCGAGCGCGTCCAGCCCCGGTCATGGGCAAACATACGATAGGTTTCGAGCACATCGAAGCTGGGCCCCGCAAGTCCATGCTGGCCGTCGAACATAGCGTCGATCTGTTCGCGCAGACGGATCAGCGCCGCAGTCAGCCGCGCCTCTTCGGCCACGGGGTCTTCGGCAAGCAGTCGCTCTGACGCCACCGGCACTTCGTGCAGCACCACCACCCCGACCGCGAGGCCATCGGCAAACTTGGTGCCCTTGAGCCGCTCAGGCCGCAGGGGCGCAATCTCGATGTCCTTCAGCTCATCCTGGCCCAGCAGCTCGCCCGAGGCGACCATTTCGGTCAGCACCATGGCGATGGTCTGAAGGTCGTCGACCTCGTCTTCGTCATAGACCCGCTGGGCACGGTTCTGAACCACCAGCACCCCTATGGAGCGGCCGCCGCGCAGCAGAGGCACGCCCAGGAACGAATTATAGGGATCTTCGCCGGTTTCCGGACGATAGGCAAAGCTTGGGTGATGCGGTGCGTCTGACAGGTTCAAGGGCACGCCGGTCCCGGCCACTTCCCCCACAAGCCCTTCGCCGGGCTTCAGACGGGTCGTGTGAACCGCCGCCGGGTTCAGACCTTCGGTGGCGAAGAGTTCCAGCTCATCGGAGGCCCGGCGCAGATAGATCGAGCAGACTTCGGCCACCATCGACCCCGCGATGATCCGCACCACCATGTCCAGTCGCGCCTGAGCAGTGCTTCCGGCCGCCATGGCTTCGCGGATCTGACGAAGCAGTCCCCTTTGTCCCCGCATCATCATTGCGCCACTGGCCACTCTGCACCTCCCTTTCTCTCGGATTTAGCGTGTTTTTTCCGAAAAGGGAAAGAGCGCACCCGGCCTTATCATCAGAAAGGCAGAACGGGTGCCCGGCAGCAGGGCTTAAACGAACGCCTTAGCCCAGTGCCTGATCCAGATCGGCCTGCAGATCGCTTTGCGCCTCCAGTCCCACCGAGAAGCGATAAAGGCCCAGACGGAAAAATGGCTCCAGGGACGCATCTCGAACCTGAGGCAAGCCGCCCCAAACCGCCTGCAGATCTTCCGGGCTGATATAAAAGATCAGCGACTTGGTCTTACCCAGAGAAATGGCATGGTCGATCCGCGTCAGCCGTTCGGCCACCCCCAGTGCCGCCTCACGACCGCCCTCATGCGCAAAGGCGATCATTCCAGAAAACTGAGACATTTGGCGACGGGCCAGATCATGCTGCGGGTGGCTGGTCAGGCCCGGATAAAGCACGCGGGCAATTCCCGGGCGCCCTTCGAGCCAGCCTGCCAGGGCCATGGCGGTTTCGCTGTGCTGGCGCATACGCAGGTTCAGGGTTTCCACCCCCCGGGCGATCCGCCAGGCCGCCATCGGGTCGAGGCACGCCCCGAGGCTGGCTAGCCCCCTGCGACGCAAGTCGATCATCAGCGCCCGCGAGCCCAGCACCACGCCGCCAATCGTATCCCCGTGACCACAGATATACTTGGTCAGGGAATGGATGATCAGATCCGCATCAAAGTTGATCGGACGTGACAAGGCCGGGGTGGCAAAGGTCGAGTCCACACACAGCAAAGCCCCAGCCTTGCGGCACAGAGCCGATACAGCCGCCAGATCCACCAGCCCGATCATGGGATTGGCCGGGGTTTCCACATGCACAAGCCGGGTTCCGGGTTGAATGGCGGCGTCCAAGGCCTCCAGATCATCGGCCGCAACCCTGACCACCTCAATCCCCATCGGCTGGACAAAGTCCTGAAGCAGCAGGTTCAGACCCGCATAGCAGGGCTGGGCCACCACCACCCGGTCACCTGGCCGCAAAAATGTGAGGAAAATCGCTGACAGCGCCCCCATACCCGAGGCAAAGCAGAGGCCGTCTTCAGTCCCTTCCAGCTCCGCCAGTCGCGTTTCCAACTCGCGAACCGTGGGGTTGGACCAACGCGTGTAAAAATGCGGGCCATCCCCATCCAGACAGTCATGGCGCGGCGTATCCGTGAAGGGACGAGTCACATAGCTGCTGCTCAGAACCAGCGGCTTCCCTACCCCCTCACCAGGTCCGGCAAGCTTTTGCCGCCCGCGAATAAAAGGAGTCTCATCGGGCAGGGTATCCGCCAAGGATGTAGACAGGGGATCGCTATGGGTGTGGCCAGGCGTCATCAAGGTAGAAACTCCTACAGATCAGGCCGGCATTGTAAAAAATCTTAGCGTTGAGGGCGAATTTTTATTGTTTTTAGCCCGAAACATGCAAATAATGATC
>JBKBWB010000402.1:0-1618 GCA_046289215.1 Asticcacaulis sp.
AGGCCCTTCAGGCCGATGAAGCCAGCGAACCCGCATCGGAAGGCCCCGCCTTTATCGACAGCTTTACCCAGGACATGATGTTCGGGCGGGTCATGGATGCGGGCTTGCGGCGGCATTGGGTCGATCCGACCATTCCGCTGGAAGCGGCTGTGATCCGGCCCTCGCACGGGGTTCTGATCGCCTCGGCCACCCTGACCGATGGGGCGGAGGCCGCGGGGGATCCGTTTCACCTGGCTCGCTTGCGGACTGGTACGGCACGCCTGAAACTGCCGCCGATTGAAGCGCGGTTTGCTTCTCCGTTTCGCTATGCGGAACAGGCCAAGGTGATTGTGGTCACGGATGTCGCCCGGGCGCATCCGCGCCAAACCGCGGCGGCCATGCGCGAGCTGTTCCTGGCGGCGGGTGGTGGGGCGCTGGGTCTGTTTACGGCAATCCGGCGGCTTCGAGCGGTTTATGACCTTCTGGCCGGGCCTTTGGGCCAAAAAGGGCTGTCCCTCTATGCCCAGCATGTGGATCCGCTGGAGGTTGGGGCACTAGTCGATGTGTTTCGCAGCGAGACCCATGCCTGTCTTCTTGGGACCGACGCCGTGCGCGATGGCATCGATGTGCCCGGTGAATCGTTGCGGCTGATTGTGTTCGACAAGGTGCCGTGGGCGCGGCCGGATCTGTTGCACAAGGCGCGGCGTCAGCATTTTGGCGATCATGCCTATGACGATGCCCTGGCCCGGGCGCGGATTACCCAGGCCTTTGGCCGACTGATCCGACGCGCTGATGACCGGGGCGTGTTTGTCATGCTCGATGCGGCCGCCCCCAGTCGCCTGTTCAGCAGCCTGCCCGGCGGCGTCAGTGTTTCGCGCCTGCCGCTGGTCGAGGCACTTGAAGCCGTTCAGGCGTTTTTAGGCTCTGAAGCCCCTGCCCAACAGGGTTAATCTGCGTTAAGACCCGCTGGAAACGGGGGCGCGCACATGTCTGAAGGGTCATTATCCGCGATGTTGCAGGATCCATCGAAAGATACGGCTAAGCCAAAATCTCGCTGGGGGCTCTATGGTCCGTTCCTGGCTCTGGTCGTGGTTTGGGGGCTCTGGAGTGTCTACTGGTTTATTGTGGCATGGCAGATCGAATCCAAACTGGCTGAGACCAAGGCCGGGCTGCAACGAGCAGGGTATCATGCCACGTGGAAACTCGACGGCATGCAGGGCTATCCCTTCCGAATGTATGTCCGCGCCCGGGATGTTGAGATCATTGCCCCGACGGGTGTGGGGCTGAAGGCCGCCCGATTGGGGGCAGAGGCCAATGCCTATGCACTGGATCACTGGATTATGGCCGCGCCCGAGGGGCTGACCCTCATGCGGGGCAAGGGTGGTGCGGTGGATGTGCGGGGTAAAGCCTTACGCGCCAGTGTTTCGGGGCTGTTCCGTCCGGTTCAGACACTGGCGATTGAATTCCTCCAGCCGGTCTTTTCGCCTGCGCCCGGCGCGGCGCCCTTTTCCCTGGCCCGTGCTGAGGTGGTGGATGCCTATCTGCGACCCACGAAGGGCTCTGAGACCGACGGCGATGTGCTGTTGCGGGTCCAGGGGGCGATGGCGTCTGAAGGCACGACCCTGAATGCCTTTAGCCA
>JBKBWB010000037.1:0-11445 GCA_046289215.1 Asticcacaulis sp.
CCACTGTCAAACCTCGGGCTGGTCGCTAGCCGCCCAGGATGTGTTCAACAACGTCCCCCGCACCCTGATCGAGGCTCTGGCGGCGGCGGGCGGACAGACCCAATCCCTGCACACCAATTCGCTCGACGAGGCCCTGGCCCTGCCGACGGACTTCTCTGCCCGGATTGCCCGCAACACTCAGCTGTTGCTGCAAATGGAAAGTGGCCTGACCCGCGTCATCGACCCTTGGGGGGGCTCGGACTATGTCGAGCGCCTGACCCATGATCTGGCCGTCCGTGCGCTGGGCCATATCGAAGAGGTCGAGGCCCTGGGCGGCATGGCCAAGGCTATTGAAGCCGGGATCCCCAAGCTGCGCATCGAACAAGCCGCCGCCGAGACTCAGGCCCGGATTGATACGCGCCAACAGAGCGTGGTCGGCGTCAACCGCTATCGCCCGACCCGGACGGACGACATTCCGGTGCTCAAGGTCGATAACAGCGCCGTACGCGATCAGCAGCTGGCGAAGCTGGCCCGCCTCAAGGCGGAACGCGATCCGGCCCGCGTCGACACCGCCCTCAAGGCCCTGACTGAGGCCGCACGCGGCAAAGCCAATCTTTTGGCCCTGGCCGTTGAGGCCGCCCGCGCCCGGGCCACGGTGGGCGAGATCAGCGATGCGCTTGAGGCCGAGTTTGGCCGTCACGCCGCCCGCCCGGACATGGTGCGCGGAGTCTATGCCAAGGCCGCCGGTCCCGACGCCCTGATGGCCCGCGCCCGGGATATGGTGCGCGCCTTTACCGAAGCCGATGGCCGCCCGCCCAAGGTTCTGGTGGCCAAGATGGGTCAGGATGGCCATGACCGAGGACAAAAGGTTGTCGCAACCGCCTATGCCGATCTCGGCTTTGACGTGGTGGTCGGCGAGCTGTTCCAAACGCCCGAGGAAGCGGCCGCCACGGCTATAGAGGAGCGTGTGCATGTGGTGGGGGCCTCAAGCCTAGCCGCCGGGCACCTGACCCTCGCCCCGGCCCTGCGTGACCAACTGGCCGCCGCGGGTCATGACGAGATCATGATCGTGGTCGGCGGGGTTATCCCCCCCTCAGACGTGCCCCTCTTGCTCGAAATGGGCGTTGCGGCAGTCTATACCCCCGGCACCGTCATTGCCGAGGCGGCCATCGATCTGATCGACAAGCTGAACGCCCGCTTGGGCTACCGTCAGTCCCAACCGGATGCGAGCAGCGCGGCCTAAAACAAAAAAATAGTATTCAATTCAGCACCTAAGCCCTCCCCGGCGCGATCCTGTCGTGCCGGGGTTTTTCGCCCCTTGACTTCTGTGTTTTCATGTACTTTATTCTGCAAAGTTCTTTTCACCGTGAGGCCAAAGATGAAAACTCAACTCTTCTCTGTGATCGCAGCGTTCGCACTCATGGCCCCTGTGGCCACCACAGCCCAATCGGCAAACCCGTCCGCAGCCACTGTGGAGGTCCGCTTCAGCGGCGGCGTTCCCGGGGGGCCGATCTTTGTGCAGCTCAGTTCTGAAGCCGAGTTTATGCGCCCCACCCGCTTTGCTGACCGCGTCGCGGTCTCTGCGGATGGCACAGCCGTCGCGCGCTTTACCGGCGTCCCCGCCGGGACCTATGCTGTGGTCTCCTTTCAGGACGTGAACAACGATGGTCGCCTGAACTTTGGCATGATGGGCGAGCCCACCGAACCCTGGGGCTACAGCCGCGACGCCCGGGGCGTCATGGGTCCGCCGACCTTCAAGGATGCAGCCATCCAGGTCGGCCCCAAGGGCGCGATCATCCCCGTTCGGCTGGTGCGCTGAGCATGAATCTCGATCTGCTTCCGCTGGGGTGGCTGCACAGTCTGGCCTGTCTGGTCGCCCTCGCCGCCGGGGCCTATGGCTTCTCCACCCGCAAAGGCTCGCCGCACCATATTCTCACCGGGCGGGTCTATATGGTTGCGATGCTGATCCTGAACCTCTCGGCACTCGGGATCTATCGTTTGGGGGTATTTTTCTTTCCGCACGTGCTGGCGGTCATCACCCTTGTGCTGATCGCCGTCGGCTGGCTGTCGGCCCGGTCGCACTGGCCCCGCCCTCTATGGCGCTATATCCACCTGTCCTGCATGATCGGCAGCTATTACATGCTGATTGGCGGCGGTGTGAACGAGGTCTTCCTGCGCGTTTATGCCATCCGTGAGCTGTTAAACAGCCAAGGCGAAGTCATGCTAGCCCTGACCCACGGCAGTCTGATGCTGGTGTTCCTGATCCTGCTGATCGGCTGGAATGGGGTCGAGATCGCCCGGGGTATAGCGCGGCGGCGTAAGGCAAACGCCAACGCTTAATCCCAGACAAAAATCGCCTCACCGGCCTGATCCGGTGGGGCGTCACCCGGCCTCAGCACAAATAGATTAGCCGACGCTTACCGGCTTCGCGCATAGCCATCTGGTCCGACTCCCACGAACCATCCGCCCGGGCGTCCTTCCAGTTCTTTTCGATGTAATGCGTCTTCTCGATTTCCGCCTGCACGACCTTGGCGGCATAGAGGTGCCCTTGGAACAGGGTATCGACAATCTGACCCGCCAGAGGGATGACGATCACACCATTATCCACGGCCAGAATCCCCAGAAGCTGGGCAATCCGCAAGGGTGATATCCGCGCACGGACCCCTTGAAGGATAATCCAAAGACTGGCGAACAGGCCATAAACAGCGCCGACCCCAGGCACCCAGGTCAGAATCCCATCGAGCCCGATACTTACCGGACCAACGCCGACAACGCGATCCGATAATTTCTTGATGAAATCAATGCTGTCATGGATTCGCATGACATCCTTGTGTGATCGTGCCCACATTTGCCCTGCCTATGCCCCCTCGCAAGGTTAATGACCGCATCTTAACTAACACGAGTTGGCGAAACCGATTAAGCCCAACAGGCCAAATTCTTGAAAAAGGAGCGCGTGATGATTGTAAGCACCACATCGAGCATCGAAGGCCGCCCGGCCAAGGAATATCTGGGTGTTGTCGCCGGAGAAGCCATTCTCGGGGCCAACCTGTTCCGCGACCTGTTCGCCGGGATCCGCGATATCATTGGCGGCCGTTCTGGCTCCTACGAGCAAATCCTGCGTGAAGCGCGCGAAACGGCTATCCGGGAAATGACCGAAGCGGCCCGCGCACGCGGGGCGGATGCCGTGATCGGGGTTGACATCGATTACGAAACTGTGGGCGAAGGCTCCAGCATGCTGATGGTCACGGCCTCGGGAACAGCGGTCCGTCTCGGATAAGAGTCGAGGCTATTCCCGGTCTGCCTACACGATGATTCGACTTGGGGATCTGAATGCTTAACCGTATCCGTGCCTTTCTAGATGGACTTTGCATCCTGCCAGTGCTGAGCGTTCTCGCTGCCGGGATCGGTGTCCTGTTGATACCAGACACAAAATACGGCCAATTTCTGATTCAGATCCTCAATCCGGCATGGGTTATCTCGGTCTTCATAATGATGGTGGCGTTGGCTGGTCGGTTCCGGGTGTCCCTGGCCCTAGCAACCCTTTCCACTGTGCTGTTGAGCGCCTGTCTCTATCCCCAATGGACATCGAGTCAGACCATCAAAGCGTCTGAGCGCCGGGTTACCGCTGTTAAACCCTCAGAGGCGCCCTTTCGAATCCTGTTTGCCAATAACTGGGCCTGGAACAAGACACCCGATCGGATCAGCGACTGGATCGCCCTTGAGCAACCCGATGTAGTGGTTTTGGCTGAAACAGATCATCTGGATCCGAAAACGATCCGGCACATGGGGCGTGGGGCTTTTGCGCACACGCTAAAATACAAAGAATTCTGGATTCTGTCGCGATATCCCATAAGCGTCGCTTACACGCGCAAATATGGCGACGGGCATCCGGGTGGACTGGCCCTTTGGGATGTTGATATTGCTTATACCCGATATCCCGTGCGGGTCATCGCCATACATACAGCCCGTCCATGGCCCTTCACACCGCACGGAATGCAAGACGTTCAACAAGACTATGCTGCGCGCATCATAGCCAAGCGGTCTGTCCGCCACACCGTTATGGTGGGGGACTTCAATGCTGTGACTCGAAGCTCTGTCATGCAGGCCTACGCTCGGTCGAACGCCTTGAGCTTGAATAGCACCACGATAGGCACATGGCCGACCGCCTTGCCGGGCCTCATGCGTCTCGGGATCGACAATGCGCTTTATTCTGAAGGCTTCAAGACGGCCGATCGCAAGGTTGGGCCCCATACCGGATCAGACCACCGCCCGATCCGATTGGACCTCTATCCCGCCCTTTGAGCCGGTCAGGCGGGTTTGCGGCTCTTGGAAGACCGTGCGGTCGGTCGAGCCGACGTCGGCTGAACGGCGGGTGTTAAGTCAGCCCCAGCTCCGACCAATTCTGCCGCATCACTTACAACCTCTTCGATCGCATGGGCGGTCTCTTCGGCCATATGCAGGCCGACATCGAAGCTCGCCATTTCGGGAACCGGCACCGGCGGATGCGCCTCCGGATCCACAGCCACAGGGGCGCTGTCGACGGCTTCCCAGCTGGCACAGAAATTATCTGCGGACTGCGGCATCATCCGACGCCCCAGATTGGACATCCACCAATAGCTGGCCCCGCCAACCGCCGCCGCCACAAACGGCAACCAAAACGGGGAGCACACCCCCACAGCGATGTTCATGTAGCGCTGAGCATCTTCGCGGGTCGGCGGGGTAAGAGCCGCCATCGGCAAAACGGCCTGAGGCAGACCAGTTTGAGACAGAATACGCGGTGTCGGGTCACTGGGGGTCGAAACGGCCATGGGGATCCCTATCTGCACGGGTGCATCGCTCGCGTCATGCCGAACACTCCGCATGACGTGCTGCATTGCACAATATCACAGTTTTTCCGCCCACACCAATAAGGAGAAAGGCATAGCATCCTGACAGATTTTCAAATCCGCACGATAGGACCGACTGTCGCGGCCCGGCCTATCCGACCTGACCGACAGACCAGACCTTGGCGCGGCCAGAAGGTTCCCCCAGTGTGGTTACAATTGCTTCGGCCTGGGCCAACAGGATTGTCTCCAGTCCTTTCGGTGGATTGACCACCACAAGCGCACATCCGTTCATTCTCATCGGATCGACAAGTGGGCGCAAGCGGGCCTCCGCGATCAAGGTTTCCGGCAAGCTCTGCGCTTCCAGACGCCGCACAAAGCTATCCAGGGTTTCCAGATCCTTGAGCGGCAACCAGACTAGCGCCGAAACGCTGCCTCCGCCGCCCCGTACAGCTTTGAGACTTGTCGAGATCGTGTCGGCGATCTGAAGATAATCATCGGCCTGCTCAAACGGCGGATCAATCAGCAGAGCGTAGCGCGCATCGGACTTGCGATGAACTTCTTGCCGGGCAAAGCCAAAACCGTCTTCCAGCCGCGCCTCACCTTGTCCCTTGAGCGCACGGGCCAAAAAGCCAAAGACCTCTTCGCGCAGCTCACACCCCGTATAGTGATCCTCAGTCCGAAGAACGTCGCAAATCAGCCGTGGAGATCCGGGATAAACCTCTATACCCCCCTTGGGATTATATGCCGCCACCTGCTCTGCCAAAGGCTTAAGTGCAGGCGGGATATCTCGCGCCATCATCCGCGCAATTCCCGCCTCTGCCTCGCGTGAACGCTGTTGCGCCGGGTCACTCAGATCATAAAGACCCGCCCCAGCATGGGTATCGATGATCCTGAGATCGGCAAAGTCCGCTTGCATGGCTTTGAGCCAGCTCAAAAGCGCGGCATGCTTGAACAGATCCGCAAAATTACCCGCGTGGAAGATGTGGCGATAGTTCATGAAAAGCCTCCGGAATAAGGGCTTAAACTTGACCAGTGGCTCGACTGCAAGCGGTTTAAGTTGTGTTTTACCCTACGGCATTAACTGCTTTGCATAGGAATTTATTAATCGCGATAGCCGATATTAACGTTCGAAATAAACCGGACGGATCCAGATTATCGTGCGCAGCCTGATCAAAGCCTTAACAAGCCTGAGTTTGCGCCTTCGCAACGATACACGCGGCAATATCTCGACGATTGCCGCGATTACCCTCATACCGACCGTTCTTATGATTGGCTCTGGCCTCGACTATTCCACCGCGATTTCCAACAAATCATTGCTCCAGGATAAGCTGGATGCAGCCATGGTCAGCGCCTCGCTCAAAGGCCAGAATAAGGCGGATCGGGTCAGCATCGCGGAAAAGGCCTTCTATGCCCAGCTCACGCCTGAGCAAAAGGCTATGGTCAAGTCCTTGTCGATCAAGGTCGATGACGCGACCTATTCACTCGTTGGAAGCCTGACGGCCAAGGTGCCAACAACGTTCATGAGCCTTGGCGGCCTGAACTATATGGATATCAAATCTGAAGCCAGAGTATTGATCGCCAAGGAAGAAGTCCGTCAGCTTGACCTCGTCTTCTGTATTGACGCGACCGGATCAATGCAGAATACGATTAATGCGGTTAAAGCCAATGCCCTTGCCTTTGAAGCCAACCTCAATGCGGAACTGGTCAAGCGCGGCATACCGTCTGTGGACCTGATGCGGGTCCGGGCGATCTATTATCGTGACTACGGCGGCTATTCGACCAATTATGGCCTGTCCTATCTGGCGTGGAATGTAATTAACTACGGCGACAGCGTCCCGTTACTCGCGAGCGATTTTTTTACACTACCCGCGCAATCTTCTAACTTTCATAGCTTTATCGGAGCGACCAGTGCCTGGGGCGGTGGTGACCTGCCCGAGTCCGGGCACGAATGTATCAACGCCGCTATGGATTCCAACTGGGGCAAGGTTGGGGACACGATCCCCAGTTCAGGCAAGAAAGTAGAAATCACCTTTCCCACAATTGTGGTCTGGACCGATGCCGAAACCCAGCCGGTCAATCATGGACGCAGCACGCAACATCGCGACTATCCCCTCGCCCCGGTTCTGGGCAGCGAGAAAAACAAAATGCCCCGTAACTTCAATCAGCTGGAAAAGAAGTGGAACGATAGCGCGGTCATTGATCAGTCCAACAAGTCACTGATCTTTTTCGGCAATATGGACCGCCCCAACTGGAGCAAGGTCAAGGCCTGGAACAACGTCACGGTGGGCGGCACCCTGACCGAGGGCAACACCAAGATGGTCACGCAGATCGCTGAGGTCCTGGCCGTCCGCATGTCCAAGCCCCGGATTGCAGAATAAAGCCCACAAAAAATCCCGGACCACCAAGGGACCGGGCTTTTGCTTTAGTACGCAGACATCCTTACCAGTCGAGAATGACCTTGCCCGAAGCGCCGGATCGCATGGCCTCGAAGCCCGCCACATAGTCCGTGTGCGGCAAGCGGTGGGTAATCAGCGGGCTGAGGTCCAGACCGGCTTCGAGCAGCCCCAGCATCTTGCGCCAGGTTTCGAACATCTCCCGACCATAGACGCCCTTGATGGTCAGGGCCTTGAGGATGATCTTGCCCCAATCCGTCGGCATGGCTTGAGACGGGATCCCCAGCAGCGCCATGCCGCCGCCCATTTTCAAAGCCTCAACCGCCTGGTTGAACGCCGCAGGCGCGCCGGACATTTCCAGCGCCACGTCAAAGCCGGTCTCGATCCCGAGCGCGGCCATCACATCCTTGAGGTCTTCGCGAGCGACATTGACCGGGCGGATATCGGCGAGCTTGGTCGCCAGATCGAGGCGGAAATCATTGACATCGGTCAGCACCACTGACCGGGCGCCGGCCCGACGGGCCACGGCGGCGGCCATGATGCCAATCGGTCCGGCGCCGGTGACCAGCACATCTTGACCCAGAAGGTCGAACTGCTGGGCCGTGTGAACGGCATTGCCAAACGGATCGAGGATCGCCCCAATCTCATCGGGAACGGCTTCGGGTAAGGGCACGACGTTGAACGCCGGGATCACCAGATATTCGGCAAACGCCCCCTGGCGATTGACCCCGACCCCGACCGTGTCTGGATCCAGATGGAAGCGCCCGGCGCGGCTGGCGGCGCAGTTCAGATCGATGATGTGCCCTTCACCCGACACGCGCTGGCCGACGTGCAGCTTGCGCGTCACGGCTGCACCGATCTCCACGATCTCACCAGCATATTCATGGCCGACGATCATCGGCACCGGCACGGTTTTCTGGGCCCACTCATCCCAGTTCCAGATGTGGATATCCGTGCCACAAATCGCGGTCTTGCGGATCCGGATCAGCACATCTTCGGGACCGGGCACCGGCACAGCGGCGTCGATCAGCGTGAGGCCGGGAGCCGGGGTTTGCTTGGACAGGGCTTTCATCGCGGTCATGCGCCAATCACTTTCAGATCAAGGCCAACGCGAGTAAAGGCGGCAATCGCAGCGTCGATATGCTCAAAGCTATGAGCCGCCGACATCTGGGTACGGATACGGGCCTGTCCACGCGGCACCACCGGGAACGAGAACCCGATCACATAGATACCTTCATCCAAAAGGCGTGCGGCCATGGTCTGGGCCAACTTGGCATCGCCCAACATCACCGGAATGATTGGATGCTCCCCCGGCAGAAGGGTAAAGCCCGCCTCAGCCATGCCTGAGCGGAAGCGTGCCGCATTGGCAAACAACTGAGACCGCAAGGCATCACCCTCTTCGCCTTGGGCAATGCGGATCGCCTCAAGGCTGGCCCCGCACACGGCTGGCATCAGGGCGTTGGAGAACAGATACGGGCGAGCGCGTTGGCGCAACAGATCCACCACCGCCTTACGGGCACAGATGAACCCGCCCATGGCCCCGCCGAGCGCCTTACCAAAGGTGCCGGTGACAATGTCGATCTTGCCTTCAACGGCATTCCAGGCCGCCGAACCGCGCCCTTTAGGCCCCAGGAAACCCGTGGCATGACAGTCATCCACCATCACGAGGGCTTCATAGGCCTCAGCCAGACGGCTGACATCGGTCAGACGGGCAATGTAGCCGTCCATCGAAAACGCCCCGTCGGTGACGATCAGGATCGTGCGCGCGCCGTCGGCCCGCGCGGCCTTGAGCTGAGTTTCCAGATCATCCATGTCGCTTGTGGCAAAGCGGTAGCGCTTCGCCTTGCACAGGCGCACGCCATCAATGATGGATGCGTGATTGAGGCTGTCCGAGACAATGGCATCGGTCTCACCCAGCAGCGGCTCAAACACCCCGCCATTGGCATCAAAAGCGGCAGCGAACAGGATCGAGTCCTCAAAGCCGAGATAGGCGGCAATGGCCGCTTCCAGCTCCTTGTGGATCTCTTGGGTCCCACAGATGAACCGCACCGAAGCGGTCCCCGCCCCCCAGCGTTCCGTGGCCCGGATCGCCGCTTGGGCCACCCGCTCATCCCCGGCCAGACCGAGGTAATTGTTGGCACAGAAATTCAGCACCTCGCGGGTCTGACCATCCGGGCCACGCACCGAAATCGGCGCGCCCTGACGCGACAGGATCACCCGCTCGGGCTTGCTCAACCCCTGGGTTTCGATATCCGCCAGTTCACTGGCTACCCGCTCATAAAATGCGTCACGCGCCATGAGAGCCTCCGTTGCTGAGACTCATCATAGCAGAAACAAATTCCATTATAATGGAAAAATGACGCCCTTAGTGGACGGCTCAGGACTCCACCACCATGAAGGCGCGGGCCTCGACCGCCCCAAGATTCTCGATGGCGTGGTACTGGTCGGCTTCGTAGCGGGCTGTCGCCCCCTCTTCCAGCACCACCACCTCGTCCCCGGCGGTGACGCGCAAGGTTCCGGCCAGCACGGTCAGATGCTCCGTCGCGCCCCGCGCATGGGCCGAGGACGCCAGCTTACCGCCCGGCGCCACGGTCAGCTTGTACCATTCCGCTGGAACCGCCTCACCGGTCGGGCTGAGGATCCGCAGCACGCACAGACCATCCTCAGAGCGGATTTCCGGCGTGAAGGCCTCAGTCATCACCCGAATGGGCTTGTGGGTGTGGGCGCTGGAGCCGCCAATGAGGTCGCTGAGATCCACCCCCAGCGCCTGAGTGAGGCTCCAGAGGGTGGCAAAGGTGGGATTGGCCCGCCCACGCTCGATCTGGGACAGCATAGAGCGCGACACGCCCGAGGCCATCGCCAGATCATCCAGCGTCAGCTTCTGGCGCTTGCGGATCTGCTGCAGCGTCGGCCCAAGGGCGGGCGGTTCCGTATTGGCGGCTTCGAGGACAACGGGCTCAGACATGGCCACCATAGTGTCCGAAAACGCCTCTCTTTGCCAAGCCACCTTGATCTCCGGTCCTAGGCTTTCGCCTCGCGCCCGCGCCGAATGTCGAGAATATCCGCCAGAACGGACTCGGAGGTCGGCCAGGGCCCAGCGCCCTTGCCCCACACCCGCCAAGTCTGGGCTGCGCCATCCGCCGCCTGAAGCTGGATTTCCATGCGGTTTTCCTCATTGACGGCCCCGACCAGAAAATGCTCGGGCGGTAAGGCTTCAAGACGCAGCGAAGCGACCAGCCCAGCGGGGCTGCCCGCGGTTGCCGCCTGACGTTCGCAGCGCCCGACATAGCGCAGCACCGTCCCTTCAGGGGCAGCCAAACGCTCCGGCGTGATCGGCTCGACATCGATACGCAGCAAGGGCAGATCAGCAAAGGCGATTTCCCGCAGCAGCTTCAGCTTGGCTCCGGCATCGGTGCCATCCAGATCCGCCGTCGAGTCCGGCTCAGCATAACCCAGTCGGCGCGCTTCGGCCATTGCCGCATCGAACGACAGGCCAAACCGGCACTTATCGAGCACAAAGTTCGAGGTGCCGTTCAGTACCGCCTCTATCGCGGTGACGGTGCCGTTTGCGGCGGCCCGGCTGAGGTTCTCAATAAAAGGCGCCCCCCCGCCGACGGCGGCCGAATAACGGAACGGGGCACCGCTGGCCGCGGCAGCCGCCATGATTGCTGCCCCCGAATGGGCCACGGCCTGTTTATTGGCCGACACCACCGCGATACCGCGCTGCAGGAACCGCTCAATCAGGCTGGCACTTGGCTGGATGCCGGCCCCGGCATCGATGAACAGATCGACATCGGCCTTTTCAAAGCTGCGCAGGTCCGCCGTAAACCGATCCGCCAGCGGATGGCTGGCCCGGCGGGCGACATCACGCACCAGAATGGTCTGGACGCTGAAAAGGTCTTCCCATTCCAGCAAACGCTCCAGCACTTGCGAGCCGACCACGCCACAGCCCAGCAGGGCGACCGTCAGGCGGTCCTTGTACGGTCGGGCCGTACGGGCCTGCGTCGTCTCGCCGATGGTGGTGGCATAGCCGCGCCCCAGCGCCGCCACTTCGATCTTAAGGCCATGCTGGCGCGCCAGTCGGATCGCCTTGTCCTGAACCAAAGGATGGGCCAGTTTTTCGGCCAGCTCAAAATCCAGCGCGGCAAAGGGATGGGCCGCTTCGCCTACGAGATTGGGATCCGCATCGTAGACCCCGTCCACATCCTTGATCAGCCGCACCCGCGCCCCAAGCGCCGCCGCGATAA
>JBKBWB010000403.1:0-1609 GCA_046289215.1 Asticcacaulis sp.
CAACATGCCGGGCGCTGTGGCCCGCACCTCGACCCTGGCGCTGAACAACGTCACCCTCCCGTTTGCGCTCAAGCTCGCCCGTCTCGGAGCCGCTGAAGCGCTGAAACAAGACGCGCATCTTGCCGCCGGCCTGAACGTTTCAGGCGGCCAGATTCGTCACCAGGCTGTAGCCGAGGCTCTGAGCCTCGATTACGTCCCGGCCTGATCGTTTCGTCCTGAAACGACTTAGGTCGTTTGTGCCGTTGCGGGCACAAGCATCCTCCCTGAAAACTGTTCAGCGGTCCGCGCAGTGTTGCGGACCGCTTTTTTTTCGACATGCGCCCCCTCGCCTGCATGAAATCTGCGTCACAATCCTCAGACGGGGTGCATTTTTGACCGGTTCTGCCTAAATAGAGCCCTGCCAGCGGTCCAGGGGGGCCCGCGGCGCCTGTCTTTCGCCCCCGACATTGTGACGAGGTTCTCTCATGACTGCCCTTTCCAAGCGTATGGTGCTGACGGCCGCTGTGATGGTTTCTGCGGCTTCCCTGGCCGGTTGCGGCGTCAATGACATCCCGACCCGCGAAGAGCGCGCCAAGACCGCGTTCTCTGAAGTTCAAAACCAGTATCAGCGCCGCGCCGATCTGACCCCGAACCTGGTTGCCACCGTCCAGGGGGCCGCCGCCCAAGAGCGCAACGTGCTGGTCGAAGTGACCGAAGCCCGCGCCAAGGCCACCAGCGTAACGGTCGATGGCAGCACCATCACCGACCCGGAAAAGTTCCGCCAGTTCCAGCAAGCCCAGGACGGTCTGTCTTCGGCTCTGGGTCGTCTGATGGTCGTGGTTGAGAAGTATCCGGACCTGAAGACCAACCAAAACTTCCTGACCCTGCAATCGCAGCTCGAAGGCACGGAAAACCGCATCGCCATCGCCCGCCGCGACTATAACGAAGCGGTCAACGACTATAACCTCAGCCTGCGCACCTTCCCGTCGATCATCTGGGCCAAGACCATTCATGGCGGCTCCAAGCCGATGGAGCGCTTCGAAGCCTCGGCCGGCGCTCAGAACGCGCCGAAGGTCGACTTTGGCCCGGCCGCTCCGGCCGTTGCCCCGAATGCCGCCCCCGCTGCGGCCCCGGCTGCTGAACCGGCCAAGGCGAACTAAGCATGCGCTCCCAGCCCCGCCCGGTGCCGACCGTCCGCTGGGCGGTGCTGGCCCTTGTGGCGCAGCTTGTCTGCGTCCTGATGCTTGCCTTGAGCGGCCCCGCCTGGGCCAAGCCGGAATTTCCGGCCCTCACCGGGCGCGTGGTCGATCAGGCCAATATTCTGCCCCCCGAAACCGAGCAGCAGCTTGAGGTACGCCTCGCCGCGCTCGAAGCCAGCACGCCGGACAAGGATCAGCTCGTGGTCGTGACCGTGGCCGATCTCGGAGGCTATGAGATTGCCGATTACGGCTACCAACTGGGCCGCCACTGGGCCATTGGCCAAAAAGACAAGGACAATGGCGTCCTTTTGATCGTCGCCCCCAATGACCGCAAGGTCCGGGTCGAGGTCGGCTATGGTCTGGAACCGGTCATCACCGACGCGGTCTCCAGCCTGATTATTCAGAATAAGATCGTCCCGAAGTTCAAGGCC
>JBKBWB010000038.1:0-11360 GCA_046289215.1 Asticcacaulis sp.
CAACAACCTGTTGCGGTTCCAGGATCCCGGTATTGCCGGGCTGTTTTCGCGGATGTTTGAGGTGGCCTTCACCGCCCCTGAGACCTTTAAGGATCACCCTCTGGCCAAGATGTGGCACGGTTTTGGTGGCCCCGGCACCGCGCACCCCCGGGTGGCCCTGTGCTTTTCGCCGCACAAGGATACGGCCCTGTCGCTTAATCCGGTCGCCGCCGCCATCGATCAGGCCCAGTCGAGCGTGTTTTACGCCATCGCCTTCCTCAGCCAGACGAAGTCTGGGCCAGTTAAGGCAGCGCTGGATCGGCTGATGGATCGGCCTCTATTCAGCTATGGGCTGTCCAACCAGCGCGGCAAGCTGGCGGTGCGCAAACCCGACGGCAGCACGGGGCTGGTGGATTTCCGCTATCTGTCGAGCAACGCCCCCCCCCCGTTCCGGGCCGAATGGCGTGCCGGTAGCGGGATCAATATCCACCATAAGTTCGTAGTCACTGATTTTCATCTGCCGACCGCGCGCCTGTTCACAGGCTCTTCCAACCTGTCCGTTTCGGGCGAAGACGGAAACGGGGATCATCTCATCGAGATCAATGCCCCCCGCATTGCCACCGCTTTTGCCCTCGAGTCGGTGCGTATGTTCGATCACCTGCATTTCCGCAGCGTGATGGCAGACAAGGCTGTTGAAACCGCCGTGGCGACCGCGCCTGTACGGCCCCTAACCCTCAGAACCCCCGTCGCCCTGAGCGGCGCAGCGCACCCCTGGTTTGCCCGCGACTATGTGGCCGACAGCCAGCGCGAACGGGATCGCCTGTTGTTCTCGCGTTAGTGGCGTTTGTTGGCATTCTCATTCGTTTCAAACTCAGGATTTTCCATGCCTCTCAAGAATTACAGCCTGCTAAAGGGCCATGTTGTCGATATGCGCCGGGGGACCGGGGCCAGCCCGCATCTTCAGGTCAAGGTTGTCGATAACGACCACGAATACCGGATCGCGGTGAACATCCAGTCCAAGGACAAGAGCCTTGTTCAGTATCTGGTCCGGATGCCGTTTTTGCACCCGATTACGGATCTGCTGAAAGCAGCTCCAGTCGGCGTCCAGACTCTGGAGCGCAAGCCGGGCGGTATGGCCCTTGACTATATTCGCGGCAATCTGTTGCAGCCTCAGGAGATGATCCCCCTGCCGCCGGATGTTCCGGGACCGGACAATGATCTCAATGAAAAAATCGGTCAGCTGGTCCAGCGCGCCCTCGCGGACGAAGACGCGGTGATCTATGCCTTCGGCGAGACCTGGGGGCCGGAAACCAACAAGCGAGACAAGTATTTTGGCTTCCTGCCCGGGCGGGGCATTCACGACATTCATATGAACCAGGGCAATCCGAATGGGCCGTTTGAGGCGCATAATGGCCCCTGGCAGGATGGCGGCCTTGTGTTTGAATTCCCTCACCAAAACCAGTGGGGCGCGGTGTTCCTCAAGTTCCAGAGCCAGGCCTGGCATACGGATGATCAAACCGGCCACACCCTGCCCGGCCCCGGCGGCGGCATTCCGTCGGACGGAGACGACAGTGGTCGCGGCGACATTCCAGTCGATCACATTCCGACCGAGGATCTGCCCGACGGCATGGTCAAGATCGTGGCAGCGCTGGTCAATGCCCTGCAATCCCCGGAAACCGAAACCGTCACGCTGCTCAACACCGGCTCGGCCCCGATCAGCCTGGATGGCTGGAAACTCGGGGACAAGCAAAAGCACTGGATGCCCTTATCCGGCACGCTGGGCGGTGGAGAGGCCCTGCGGATCACACTTAAAAAGCCGGTTGAGCTGTCCAACAAGGGCGGGATCATCACCCTAGTCAATGACCGGGGCGTGAAGGTTCATGGTGTCTCCTATACCCGCGAAGCCGCCAGCCGACCGGGCCTTAGCCTGACCTTCAGCTAAGGCGCCGCACGGTCTGTTCCGGGGCGCTGTCATTTTTACTGCGCGCCCCGGACTAACGCCGTTGTCACGGAGCTTACGGTTTATTCACCTGCATAACTGCGCAGCAGCCTTTAGGTTGAGACCGCCATAAGTCGGGGGACGCCCATGAAAAATCGCCTTAAATCGATCATCACCCTTGCAGCGGGTCTGTTCGTACTGGCGGGCGGTCCCGTGTTTGCTCAAGAGGCAACCGGAACATGGGCTGGGAAACTCCGCGTTCCGGGTGCTGAGCTCCGGGTCATTGTTGAGGTCCAAAAAGCTGCGGACGGCAGCTTGAGCGGAACCTTGCAAAGCCCGGATCAGAGCCCGCAAAAACTGCCCTTGACGACGATTGCCGTCAAAGACGGTGTAATGACCTTTACGCTTGATGCCTTCAAGATTGCCTACGAAGGCCGCTGGGATGCCGTACGCAAGACCTGGGTTGGGACCACAACCCAGGCCGGGGCGCCCCTCCCCCTCGACCTTGAAGCAGCCAGCCCCACGAACACTGCGGCCCCGGCCAAACCCAAGCGGCCGCAGGTCGACGCGATTGAAGCGACCCCGCGTCCCTATACTGAGCGGGCTCTGAGTTTTGTTAACCCGGACGCGCCGGGGGTATCCTTGGCCGGGGTGTTCAGCGCGCCAAAAGGCAAAGGCCCCTTCCCGGCCGTGCTGCTTGTCAGCGGGTCTGGCCCGCATACCCGCGATGAAACCGTTGCCGATCACAAGATCTTTCTGGTGCTTCGGGATCACCTGACGCGTCAGGGGTTCGCTGTTCTCAGCTATGATAAGCGCGGCGTTGGGGAGTCCAAGGGCGTGTATGACTCCGCCACCAGCTATGATTTTGCCAGCGACGCGGTCGCCGCCCTTGCGGCCCTGAAGCAGCAACCCGAGGTGAACCCCCGCAAGCTGGGCTTGATTGGCCATTCAGAAGGGGGCCTGATCGGGCCCGTGGTCGCCAGCCGCATTCAGGATCTGGCCTACATGGTGCTGATGGCCGGGCCGGGTATCCCGGGTGACGCCCTGCTGGCCGAACAAAGTGCCCGCATAGCCGAAGCCAGCGGCCTTCCGGCGGGCCAGGTGCCCGTGCTCCAGCAGTTTCAGTATCGGCTTTATCAGGCTGTGCACCAGTCCAAAACCGAGGCTGAATTCCGTGACCGGATGATCGCCCTGCGCAATGCGCCCGGGGCCCCGCCCATTGCCGATAGCCAAATTGATGGCATCGTGGACCAGCTCTATACCCCTTGGATGCGGGCCTTTCTGGCCCATGATCCAGCCCCGTCGCTTAAAGCCGTGACCATGCCCGTGTTAGTGCTGAACGGCGATAAAGACCTTCAGGTTCTGGCAGACTCCAACATCGGTGGCATGCGAAAAGGCCTGACACATAACCCCAAAGCCCGCTTTGTCGTCCTTAAGGATCACAACCACCTGTTCCAACGCGCCAAGACGGGCCTGCCTCAGGAATACGGGAAAATCGAAGAGACCCTGTCGCCAGAGTTTCTGCAGACCCTGACGGAGTGGCTGAAATCTCAGTGAAACGTGCCGGAATGAGTAACGTCACTGGCGGCCATTATTCCAGGTCCCTACACACAACACTCACATTTGCTTAACCTTTGCAAAAGCAATTTCGATAAGATCATAATGCAGTTGAATGCATATTCATTAATTCCACTGCTTGCGCAAAATGCGAAATAAATTTAGATGCAAAATATCCAATCAAATTTAAATATTTAATATTTAGCACAACAAAATTTTATTAAAAAGAAATTCTCTGCTATTGATCCGTTGCATAACATATAAGTAATATTAATTTTATTTATGTATTCAATGCGGCCTTCTTAAAATAAAACAACTTTGTCAATCAAAGGTGATAACGTGATCAAAACCATAATACCCCCCCTCAGCTTTTGCCTTCTTGTTGCCTCAGGCACGGCCTTCGCTCAGGCCGCAAATACGCCCCCCGTGGCTCAACCCGCCCCCGTTGTACAAAACGTCGCACCAGCCCAAACCGCCCCGGTGGCAAAACCGAAGCCGAAGCGGCCCCAGCAAGAGGCTATTGCAGCTTCCGCCCTGCCCTACACGGAAACCGAAGTCAGCTTTAAGAACCCCAAAGCGCCCGGCGTGACTCTGGCTGGTACGCTGACCACCCCACAAGGCAAGGGCCCCTTCCCCACGATCTTGCTTCTGGCCTCACAAGGCAAGCAAACCCGAGATGAAGTAGTCGCCGGTCACAAGATTTTTCTAGTCTTACGCGACCACTTGACCCGCGAAGGCTATGCGGTCCTTAGTTATGATAAGCGTGGGGTCGGGGCCTCAACCGGTGACTTTGCTGCCGCCACCCTCAATGAATTTGCATCCGATGCTGAAGCGGCTATCGCATTTCTCAGAACACGCCCCGACCTCAATCAAAAGCGAATGGGACTGATCGGCCACTCTGAAGGGGGGGCGGTCGCCCCAATGGTTCTGACCCAAACCAAGGGGTTAGCCTTTGCAGTCCTTATGGCGGGACCGATGGTTCGAGGCGAAGAGCTTATGAACGATCAAAGCCTGACCATGGCCCGGGTCAACGGCGCGCCGGAAGCCAGTCTGCTCGCCATCCAAGCACACGAGATGCGCATTAATGCAGCGGTAGCCCGATCAACATCCGTAGAGGATGCCCGTGCAAAGGTTCGCGCCATTCTAACAGAACCCGGAGCCCAGCCCACAACGGCTGAAGAGTTAGAAGAAAACATTAGCTGGTACGCCAGTCCGTGGATGCGGGTCTTCCTTAATCACGAACCAGAAGCTTATCTCAAGAAAGTCTCAATCCCTCTTCTTGGGATCTTTGGGGACAAGGATGTCCACCTTGGCCTTGAAGCCAATACTACGGCTTTCATCGATAGCCAAAAGCACAATCCTAAAGCCAAGGTGATTGTCCTGAAGGGTCACAACCACCTGTTCCAACGCGCCTCTACCGGCGGCCCGCGTGAGTATGGCAAAATCGAAGAGACCCTGTCGCCGGAGTTTCTGCAGACCCTGACGGAGTGGCTGAAATCCCAGTAAGCCCGTGCTAGGATGGGGGTCATCGCTGATGCCCCCCGTCCGTGCGACCAAACGTCCTGCATTTCTACACACAAGATTTAGCGGGCACTGATCCACCAGACACAAGACGTGGTATATATCAGCAGAATCATTCCCTCACGCGTCTCATGGGATCAGCGTCATGACCTCTGCCCTGCCCGGCCTTCTGACAGCCAGCCACGCCTATAAGCCGTTTCGTTATCCCTGGGCTTTTGAGTACTGGCAAAAGCAGCAGCAGGTGCACTGGCTGCCGGAAGAAGTGCCGCTGGGCGAGGATTGTAAGGATTGGGCCACCAAGCTCGATGACAATGAACGCAACCTGCTGACCCAGATTTTCCGCTTCTTTACCCAGTCGGATATCGAGGTCCAAGACAACTACATGGAGCGCTACAGCCGGGTGTTCAAACCGACTGAAGTGAAGATGATGCTGTCCTCGTTTGCCAATATGGAAACGGTGCACATCGCCGCCTATGCGCTGCTCTTGGAAACCATCGGCATGCCGGACAGCGAGTTCGGGGCCTTCCTCGAATACGAAGCGATGAAGGCCAAGCACGACTATATGGGGCAGTTCGGCGTGGACTCGAACGCGGATATCGCCCGCACCCTGGCCATGTTCGGCGGCTTTACCGAAGGGCTTCAGCTGTTCGCCAGCTTCGCCATGCTGATGAACTTCCCGCGCCACAACAAGATGAAGGGCATGGGCCAGATCGTGTCCTGGTCCGTGCGCGATGAAAGCCTGCATTGCGAAGGCATCATCAAACTCTTTCACGCGTTCAATAAGGAAACCGGGGTCGTGACCAAGGCCGTGGCGGACGACATCGTCGACTGCTGCAAGACCGTAGTGAACCTCGAAGACAAGTTCATCGACCTGGCATTTGAAATGGGCCCGGTCGAAGGCATGGTCCCAGACGATATCAAGACCTACATCCGCTACATCGCCGATTGGCGTCTGCGCCAGCTGGGCTTGCCGGAAGTCTATGGCCATGATGAAAAGTCGGCGAACCCGCTGCCCTGGCTCCAAGTCTTGCTGTCGGGCGTTGAGCACGCCAACTTCTTTGAAGCCCGCGCCACGGAATACTCCAAGGCCGCGACCAAGGGCCAGTGGCAAGGCGGCGAAGGCGTCTGGTCGGAATTTGACCGCATGATGGAGCGCCGCAAGAGCGGGGCTCTGGTCTGATTTCGTCTCATATCTCATCGAACCGTTTGTCATATTGAAACGGTAAGAGGAATGAGAGTGTGATCAGCCGGGGTCGTCCATGGTGCAGCCAAGTCTATCAATCCGCCCGAAAATCGGTCGAAGAACACTACTGAGTGGTGTCGCTGGGGCTCTAGCCTTGGCGACGTCCGGCTGTTCGACCTTGAGCCTGTTCAACCAATTCACACCAAAAGACAAAGCGTGCGCTTGGCGCAACGGGCTTTGAGCTTCGGCCCCCACCCGCGTCAATCGCTTGATCTATACCTGCCCGACTCCCGCGCCTCGTACCCGATACCGCTGATCGTGTTCTACTATGGCGGTGGCTGGGACTCGGGGCGTAAAGAGGACTACGCTTGGGCGGCGCACGCCCTGGCCTCCTTAGGGTATGCCGTGGCCGTACCGGATTATCGGCTGGTCCCCGAAGTGCATTTTCCGGCCTTCATAGAAGATAGCGCTGCAGCGATTGCCGCCCTGCAAAACAGGGCCGACCAATGGCGCCTCGATGCTCGTCGCATCGCCCTGATCGGGCATTCCGCCGGGGGCTATAATGCCATGATGACCGGCCTCAATACGCGCTTTCTCGAACAGGCGGGGGGCGACCCCACCGGCATCCGGGCGATCATTGGCCTGGCAGGGGCCTATAGCTTCCTGCCGCTGGTGCATCCCGGGGCGATTGCCGCCATGGGGCGCTGGCCCGTTCCGGAGGAAACCCAGCCCGCGACCTTTGCCAGAGCCGATGCACCAGAGGTGATGGTGATGTGGAGCGAGGCTGATACGGTCATTGAACCCCGCAACGTACATGAGCTCAAAGCGGCCTTGTCGGCCAAGGGTCGGACCTTGACCGAAATCCATTACCCAGGCCTCAGCCATCAGGATCTGGTGGCGGCCCTGGCGATTCCCTTTCGCAAAAAAGCGCCGATGCGGGCGGATATCCAGACGTTCTTAACCCGCCATCTCTAAGGGTTGAGCCACTCCCCCATGCACCAGCCCGGACGGTGCTGCGAGGGGCTTGGCAAACGGCGTTCTGTTCATTAGGGTGGGATATGGAACACTATACGACTGCATCGGCGGCTGTGGACCGCCTCAAATCCCTTTATAGCCAAGCCGTGAGCGCCCTTCGTGAGGCGCTTTTTGTTTATCTGGACACCGGCCAAAAGCCCGATCCGACCGCGCGAAAGGCCGGATGGTTCAGCTATCCGCTGCTGCGAGTTCATTGGGATGGGGAGGGGCCAAGCCAACTTCCGCTTCGGGCTTATGGGCGGATGACTCGTCCGGGCACCTATGAAACCACCCTGACCCGGCCTGAACTTTTTGAAGACTATCTGACCGAACAGCTTGGCTTTCTGGAGCGTGATTACGGCGCGACCTTCAGCGTTGGGGCCTCTGAGCAGGAAATCCCCTATCCCTATGTGCTGGATGGGGCCAATCTTGACCTCAATGCCACAACGTCTACGGATTTGGCGCGCTGGTTCCCGGCGACGGATCTGGCCCACATCGGCAATGAAATCGCCGATGGCCTGTGGCAAGCAAATGGCGACACGACTATGCCGCTGGCGCTGTTTGACGGCCTTCGGACAGATTTTTCCCTGGCACGCCTGAAACACTATACCGGCGCCCCGGCGGACCATGTTCAGGGCTACGTGCTGATGACCAACTATCATCGGTACGTCGACGCCTTTGTCGACTGGGCTATTGACCAGTTGCGCCAACCGGACAGCCCCTATACGGCGCTCTCCTGTGCGGGCGGGCTAGTCGTGACCAAGGATACGCCTGACGCCACCCAGCACGTGGCCGATGCCCCCTGGCGCAAACACCAGATGCCCGCCTATCACCTGATGGCCCCGGGTCGTCGCGGCATTACGCTGGTCAACATCGGCGTGGGCCCATCGAACGCCAAGACCATCACCGACCATCTGGCCGTCCTTCGACCGCATGCCTGGCTGATGATCGGCCATTGTGGTGGCCTGCGCCCTAGCCAAACCATTGGCGACTATGTACTGGCCCACGCCTATCTGCGTGATGATCATGTGCTCGACAGCGTACTGCCGCGCGAGATTCCCATCCCGCCCATTGCCGAAGTCCAGCAAGCCCTGCAAAAGGCGGCTGAACTCGTGACTGGCGAGGCTCCGGAAGACCTCAAGCGGCGGCTGCGGACTGGCACCATTGTCACCACCGATGACCGGAATTGGGAACTGCAATATAGCCTTAGTGCTATTCGCTTTTCACAATCGCGGGCTGTCGGGATCGATATGGAAAGCGCGACCATTGCCGCCCAGGGCTATCGCTTCCGGGTCCCCTACGGCACGCTCTTGTGCGTTTCCGATAAGCCTTTGCACGGCGAACTGAAACTGCCGGGTCAGGCCAACCGCTTCTATGACCGTGCGATTGGCGAGCATATCCGTATTGGCATCAAGACGGTCGAAGTGTTGCGCGAAGCGGGCAACCGGCTGCATTCGCGTAAGCTGAGAGCCTTTGACGAGCCGCCCTTCAGATAAGCACACAAAGCACTTTACATTTCAAAGTTAAGTGTTAGGCTCTCCTCATAACCGGTGAGGAGAGCCGCCATGACCCACGACGAAACCCACGACCCAAACACCCTTTACGGGGATATCGCCTATATCAAGGCCCTGGCTCAAGCGGGCTTCAGCGCCCCTTTGCAAAACGGCATGATCCTGGTCGCCGCAGGACTGATTTTCGGCACGGCCAGCGTCGTCCACTGGTCGATTATCAATAAGTTGGTGGGCTTGGGTCCGACCGCTATTGCCATAGCCTGGTTGGCCAGCGCGGTCATGTTTGGCCTCGTGATGTTTTTCCAGATCCGGTCTATCCACCAGAACCCCATGGCGCAAAACCATACCAATCAGGCATCAGGATCCGTTTGGACAGCAGCAGGCTACGGGATTTTCACGCTGTTCGTGGTCCTGATTCTGGCGGGCGCGCGCCTGAATATGACAGAGGTGCTGATGAACCTGATCGCTCCCGGCGTCATGTTGTTTTATGGGATCGCCTGGAGCAGTTCAGCCATGATCTGCCGCAAGGGTTGGATGCATGGCGTCGCGATGGGCTGTTTTGCCATGGCGGCGCTGCTCGGCTGGTTCATTCAGGATCCAAACCAGATGCTGGTCTATGCCGCCGCTCTGATCCTACTGGCCACGGTTCCAGGCCTGATCCTGATGCGCGCGGCCCGCGGCGAGGTAGCCTGATCATGGATGGCTTCGATATCGGGGCAATTGATGATGTGATCCATGGTCGAATTCGACTGGGGATCATGGCCTACCTGTCCACGGCCCGCTCGGCGGATTTTGGCAGCCTCAAGACTCATTTGGCCACAACCGACGGCAATCTGTCAGTCCATGCCAAGAAGCTGGAAGAGGCGGGCTATGTGCAGGTGGAAAAGACCTATGCCGGACGCAAACCCCTGACCCGGCTGCATATCACCGACGCTGGACACGCGGCTTTTGTGGCCTATCTCGATGCCATCAGTCGCCTTGTGGCGAAACCCTAAGGTCGGCGTTGGCCTTGAAGACAAATAGCTCTAGGGTCGCTCGGCATAACCGGGCGACCCTATGACTGTAACGTTTGACGATATTCAGGCCGCTGCGACGCGTCTGAGCGAGCATCTTGACCAGACCCCCTGCCCCCGGGCGCAGCGACTTTCGCGCAGCACCGGACAGGATCTGTGGGTCAAGTTTGAAACCCACCACTTTACAGCGTCTTTCAAAGAGCGCGGCGCGCTGAACCGGTTACTTCGTTTGACCGACAGCGAGCGCCAGAGGGGGGTGTTCGCCGCCTCGGCGGGCAACCACGCCCAAGGCCTCGCGTGGCACGGCCAGCGACTGGGTATCCCGGTGACCATTGTCATGCCCAAGGGCACCCCGTTCGTAAAAGTCGAAAAAACACGGGGCTTTGGCGCGACGGTGATCCTCGAAGGTCAGACCTATGACGAGGCCTTTGATCACGCCACCCGGCTGTGCTCGCAAAAATCCGGGGTCTATGTCCCGGCCTTTGATGACCCCGATGTCATCGCCGGTCAGGGCACGATTGCGATCGAAATGCTGAGCCAAGCCCCTGACCTCGATACCCTGGTCATCCCGATTGGCGGCGGGGGCCTGATCGCGGGCATGGCTGTGGCGGCCAAGACCCTTCGTCCCGATATCCGCATCGTCGGCGTCGAGGCGGCGATGTATCCCTCGTTTGCCGCCCGGCGACAGGGCGGAACGCCCATCACGGGCGGGTCAACCATCGCCGAGGGGATTGCCGTCAAGACAGTCGGCGAGCTGCCCTTCCGACTGGCCGACCCCTTGGTCGATGAGCTTTTAAGCGTCGAAGAGGCCGAGCTTGAACGCGCTATTGCCCTTTATGCCAATGTCGAAAAGACGGTTGCCGAGGGGGCAGGTGCCGCCGGACTGGCGGCAGCGCTACGCTATCCCGACCGCTTCACGGGGCGCAAGGTCGGCCTTGTGCTGTGCGGCGGCAACATCGACACGCGATTAATGGCTTCGGTGCTGCAAAGAGAGCTGGTCCGCGAAAAACGCCTTGTCACCTACCGCATCCTCGGCGATGACCGGCCAGGCATGCTGTCCCAGATGGCCAGTGTGATCGGCTCACGCGGCGGGAACATTGTCGATGTTGCGCATAACCGGCTCACACTCGATGTACCGGCTAAGGGCGCAGAATTTGACATCATGGTGGAAACCCAGGATGCGCGGCATGCCTATGAGATTGGTGAAGCCCTGAGGAGTACAGGCTATGCGCTTCGAATTGACTAAGGGACTGGTGCTGGCACTGGCCATTGCGGCGGGTGGTTTGAGCGTGAGCGCCTGTAACCGGGGCGCGGACCCGGCCGTACTCGCAGCCAATGACAAGGCCGCCAAAGACTTTCTGGACAAGAATGCCAAGGCAGAGGGAGTCGTCACCTTGCCGTCTGGTGTTCAATACAAGGTGCTGAAAGCGGGCGCTGCGACGGGACAGAGCCCGAAGCTGATCGACACCGTCAAGGTTCACTACGAAGGTAAGCTGATTGACGGCAAGATTTTTGATTCCTCCTACGAGCGGGGCACCCCGGCCGTGTTCGGCCTTCAGAACCTCGTGCCAGCCTGGCAGGAAGCGCTGCCGAAGATGAAGCCCGGCGATGTGTGGGAACTCTATGTGCCGCCGGCCATGGGC
>JBKBWB010000039.1:0-11334 GCA_046289215.1 Asticcacaulis sp.
GAACGTGAAACCGGCGGCGGGGGGCCCCAAGCAGATTGCCCCGTTTGCCCTCAAGGCCCGCCAGACCTTTGCCCACATGCGCGTCGAAGGCACGCCGCATTCGTTTACGGACGCCCAGGCCGCTTGGGACAATGGCCGCATGAGCCGTTGGACCGAGGCCAAGCACAACCATTCTATGGGGTATTTCACCCGCGAGGATATTCCCTTCCAGTTTGCCCTGGCCGAGGCCTTCACGATCTGTGACGCCTATTTCTGTGCGACCCAGACCGGGACCAATACCAATCGCCTGTTCATATGGACCGGGACCAACGATCCCCACGCCAAGAACAACGGCCCGGCCTTCGACAACAGCTATGATGAGTTAAAGGCCGATCCCCACGGGCATGGGGGCTATACGTGGGTGACCTACCCTGAGCGTCTGCAAGTGGCCGGGATCAGCTGGCAGGTCTATCAGGACGAAAAAGACAATTTCACCGACAATCCTCTGGCCGGATTCCAGCTGTTCCGGGCCGCAGCGGTGGCCAAGGACGGGCCGGGCGTCGAGCTGGCGCGCCGGGCGATCCGCACTCGCCATCTGGATAAGCTCAAGGAAGACGTGCTCAACGGCACCCTGCCGCAAGTGTCCTGGATCGTCGCCCCGGCCGCGGATTCAGAGCATCCGGGACCGTCAAGCCCGGCCCAGGGCGCGGACTATACGGCGCGGGTTCTTGATGCCCTGACGGCCAATCCGGCAGTATGGGCGCGTACGGTCTTCCTGATCAATTTCGATGAGAACGACGGCTTCTTTGACCACGTCCCATCCCCCGCCGCGCCGGCGCGCGATCCAAACGATCCTTCTAAGCTGATTGGCGGCTCGACGGTCTCGGTCAGCGGCGAATATCACGAACATGTCCGCAACGACAAAGACGGGGCCTATAAGCACCGCCCCTATGGCATGGGGCCGCGGGTGCCGCTCTATGTGATTTCGCCCTGGAGCCGGGGCGGCTATGTCGCCTCAGAAGTGTTTGACCACACCAGTGTGATCCGCTTCCTTGAGGCCCGCTTTGGCGTGATGGAACCCAATATCTCGCCCTGGCGTCGGGCTGTGGCCGGGGATCTAACCAGCTGCTTTGATTTCAAGACCCCGAACGACAAGCCGTTCTTTGCTGATCTGCCGCAAACCCTACCGGATGCCCAAAAGGCCGGGGCCTTGCCGGGTCGGACCGTGCCGCCGGTTCCGGCGGGCTTGAGTGCCCCGGTTCAGGACAAGGGCCGTCGTCGCCGTCGTCCGGTGCCTTATCGCCCCCACATGACAATGGCCGCTGAGGGTGGTGGGATCCGTCTTGATCTGGCTCAGGCGTCTGTCGCCTCGAAAACGGCGCGGGCCATGGTCTATCATGTCTATGACCTCAAGCGGCGTGCGGCGCTTCCGGCCCGCTATACGGTCGGGTACGGTCAATCTCTGTCACATACGGTTTCGCAAACTGCGGATCTCGATGTGTGGATCACAGGGCCGTCCGGATTCCATCGCCGCATCCAGGGCCAGGGCGTGATGCCGCTGGGTGTAGAAACCCGCCACGAGGACGGTCTGATCCTGCGCGTGGCCAATACCGCCAAAGAAGCCGTTGTCTTTGCCCTGAAAGACGCCAGCTACGGCCAGCCGGAGCAAAGCCTGACCCTGGCGCCCGGCGAGCACCAAGAGCTGCGCCTCGATCTGTCAAAGTCGGATAATTGGTATGACCTGATTGTTGTGGCGGGTTCCTATCGCCTTCGTCTGGCCGGGCATGTCGACACTGGCCGGGACGGCTTGACCGATCCGGCTGTGGGCGGCGAAGCCCCGCTAAAGCCCTACAGCCTCGTTTGAGGCTGTAGGAAACCCGTTAGCGTTTGGATCAGGCGTCGGGGTTAGCTATTCGGATTTCGACACCTTCGAGCGCCCGGCGGATTTCTGGACCCGGCTCGCGGTCCGTGACCAGCACATGAATCTGATTGAAATCAAGCGCCCGGATCAAGCCCTGGCGATTGAATTTCGTATGGTCGGCCAGAAGCACGACTTTCTTGGCCAGCGGGGCCACCGCCCGCTTCAGGTCTGCTTCCGCAAGGTGGTAGTCCAGTAAGCCACGCTCGGTATCAATTGCCCCGATCGACAGAAACGCGATTTCCGGCGTGAACATCTTCATGAAAGCTTGGGTTTCTGGGCCAAAGCTGGAACAGTAGTCTGGGCTGACTTCACCGCCGGCGAAATAGATCCGCGCGTTGTTGCGTCCCACCATTTCGCGCGCAACTTCAATCGCGTTGGTCACAATCGACAGGTTGCGAGCCCGGGTCAGGGCCTTGGATAACCAGAAACAGGTGGTCCCGGAGTCGATCAACAATGTCATGCCGTCCTGAACCATTTCGGCGGCAGACAAACCTATGATGCGTTTCAGGGCCGCGTTATCATTCGTGCGGATTCTGTAGGGCGCTTCGAACACATTGTTTGGAAGGCGCACGCCACCATGGACCTTGTAGACTCGTCCCGCCGTTTCAAGCTGACGGATGTCACGACGGATGGTTTCTTCTGATACATCGAAGCGCTGTGCCAGTTCTGCAATTGAGCAGGACTGCTGTACCTCTAGGATGTCCAGGATTTCTGCATGCCGACTGGATTGATTCATAACTAGTTCGTTTGAAAAAGCTGCGCGCCCCCCGCACAGCTGGAACCGTGGTATGGCATATTCGCAAACCCTCAGGCAAGAGATGTGGTCATTTGAGTGACGATTTATGAGAAATTTGCCTTTTGGGATGCCGCAAAGTGCACATTAAACCAACAAAGAAAGACCATTATTGTTAACTCATTTTCCATCGCCGCAGTGCATTAGTCAAAAATCGAGTTTAAAATACAGATTACATGAAAAATATTAGCATAACCGCGCTAAAATAGCGCGGTTATGCTGTGGCAAAGCTATCGCACGGTAAAAAACGCCGTGTTGGCTTTATAAAGCCACCATAGATCAACTTTACTCGATGTTTCATAAATATTGTGGATCGATAAAACAGGGGCGCCAATATCAATGACATCCATGTCCCGACGTGAAAACTCGCCGCCAAGCGTCCCTCCACCTGCACGACCCACCTTATAGGTTGCTGTCTGCCATCGGACGCCTTGGCTATCGAGGGCCTGCCTCAACCATGCCGCATATTCTGGTGTTGCGTTTTTGCCCTGACCATAGACCTTAATATTGATTCCGTGTCCTACCCGAGGGGCATTCCCCTTTTCCCAAGCCCCTGGCCAGATCGGGTTTATTCCGTCATTGACGTCTGTCGATAAAACCTTGCTGGCTTTTAGTGTGCGTTGAAAGTGCACTTCATGGGCATTTTGACCCAATTGTGAAAACAGCATTTCACGGATTATATCCGTCGCATAACTCGACACGGCACCAGTGTTGTTGACGTTTCCGACTTCTTCATTATTTGCCAAAAATACTACAGTTGTGTGTTCTGGTGTCGGTAAATCAAACAAAGACTTGATCGAAGCGAAAACTGCAAATCGATCATCTTGCCCGTACATGGTCATCATGGCTCTATCGAACCCGACATCACGCGGAGCCATGGCTGGGACCAGTGAGAGTTCCGCTGATACTAAATCATCAGCGGAGATATCATAGGTCTGCTTCAGATAGGCCGTGACTTGCTCCTTCATACTCTTGGAAGCATTTTGGGGCATTGAGGCGATGATCGGGTCGAGTTCTTCAGGTTGAAGGACATCCCGGTTTTTCCGCTCCCTCAGATCAATATCAACATGGGGAGACAGGCCTGCAATAATGAATACAGGATCATCAGGCTTCAAACCGACATTAATATCAACGCGGTGACCATCTTTTCGGACAACCTTACCAATCAGAGCAAGGGGCGTGTTGCCCCACTGATAAGGTAAAATTCCGCCGTGAAAATTGGTCTGGAACAAAGCAAAGCCTTCGCCATCATAAATAGGACGAGCTTTGAGTGTAAGGTGAGGCGAGTCGAGATGAGATGCTGAAAGCCTTACACCATCTGCGATGGGACGTTTGCCAACGACAAACAAGGTCATCGCGCCATCTCTGTTGACGTCATATAGCTTTTGACCAGGGCTTAAAGTTTGGCCAGGCTTGTAGGCACGAAAACCTTGTGCGTTGGCCCTCTTGATGGTCTCCGCGATGGTCGTTTCAGCGGTTCTGGCGACTGCCATAAAGGCTTTATAGTCCTCAGCTAGCCGAAAGACTCCTTTTTGAGCCTCGGAATCGAGTTCAGTCCAGCTAGATGGACACGATGGTCCTTCACACGGTCCGGCGGCTAGGCCGGGGCTTGCCATAAAACTTAAAAATGCGGCCCATATGAAGGGCAGGAAAGACCGGTTTGACATGGTTTTAATCCGAGCATGCACGATTTCATGGATGGGGCAGCGGACCACAGCGGCGTTCCAGTTTCAAATGAAATCCAAGCATACTAGATACACATCGGAAGGCTTGTTTTGTCAGTACCGGGGCTCATAGTGTTTGCTCTTGCCATATGGGACCTTGGAATGGGTATGACGTTAAGTGCCAATGAGCAATCGCCTGCCGTAAAGCTTCTGACCCAGCCCGAACAGGCCCTCGCGGGACTTGGCCAAAATGCTGAGGCGATGGTTTGGGATGGCAGTATTGCCGTTGCCCTTTTTGTCCTGACGATTGCCATGTCGCGTCTGGTGACATTTCTGATTCGTCGGGGTGCCAAGAAGTTATCGCCGATGGGGTTTGATACGACCCTGCCGATTTTTTTGTCTCAAGTGGCGGGCTGGCTGGTCATTCTGGTGGGTATGGTTGCCGTTCTGCACCGAGTCGGGGTCGAGACTACGTCCATTCTGGCTGTGCTTGGGGCGGCGTCCCTTGCGATTGGTTTGGCGCTTCAAGGGACCTTGGGAAACGTTGCCTCAGGACTGATGTTGCTTGTCGTCAAACCGTACCGTATTGGCGATATTGTTCAGATCGGTGACCAGGTTGGCCGTGTTAAACGGCTGGGTTTATTCAATACCGAGATTGAGAGCCTTGATAGTCTTAAAATCAGCATGACCAACACCAAGGTGTTTGAGCAGCCTATTGTCAACTATACGGCCAATGGACAACGTCGGGTATTGCTCGATTTTGAAGTGCACTATGATTCGGATCTCGACCAGGTCCTGGATCTGATGCGGGGCGTGGCCACAAATCATGAAAAGGTCCTGCCACATCCGCTGGTTTGGGTTGGGGTTCAGGCCTATTTGAGCAGTAGCGTCCAGGTGCGCTTGCATGCCTGGTGTGCGGCTACAGATTGGCTCCAGACCCGAGCTGATCTTCTGCTTGGGATCAAAAAGGCCTTTGATGCGGCGCGCATTGTCATTCCCTATCCCCATCAGGTGGCTTTGATGCCCGAAGCGCATCCACTCAACAGAACGGGACAAGTCGATGCAGTATGATTTTGCGTCTGATAATGTCGCCCCCATGGCGCCTGAGGCCCTCGACGCGGTCATCCGGGCCAATGGCGGGTCTGTCCCTGCCTATGGCCGTGATCCCGTCACGCAATCCGGACAAGCACGGGTCCGAGAGCTTTTGGGGGCACCCGACGCTGTGGTTCGGTTTGTCTTTTCCGGAACGGCGGCCAATAGTCTGGCCTTGAGCTTGATCGCTCAGCCCTTTGAAGCGGTCTTGTCCCACCACGAAGCGCATATCCGTACGGATGAGACGGGTGCACCGGGGCTTTTTACTCATGGGACGGGCCTGATCGGACTGAATGGATCGTCGGCAAAGGTGGATCCCGAAGCGTTTATAAATGCGCTTAATGTGCCTGAAATGGCCCACCGTCAGCCCGCGGTCGCCTTAAGTCTTAGCCAGAGCACGGAATATGGGGCCGTCTATTCTGAGGACGAAATGTCTGCGCTGATCGCACCGGCCAAGGCGCGGGGGCTGCGTGTTCATGTCGATGGAGCGCGGCTGGCGAATGCCGTGGCCGCAGGTTTCGATCCCCGGGCGCTGGCCCGGCTTGGTGTGGATGTCCTGGTTCTTGGGGGCGCGAAGGCCGGGGCAGGTTGTGTTGAGGCCTTGGTCGTGTTCGACCCGGCTCTGGCCCGGCGACTGGATAATCGCCTGAAACAAGCCGGTCAGATGGCCAGCAAGGGCCGGTTTCTTGCGGCCTCGCTCGTGGGTTTGCTGGAAAGCGGCGGATGGGTGCGCCATGCCGCCCACGCCAATGCCATGGCCCAGACGTTGGCGGCAGGCATTCAGGCGCGTACGCCTTATCGCCTGACCCATCCCGTGATGAGCAATACGGTGTTTGTCGATATGCCCGAAGCGGATCTGGTGGCACTGAACGCGCGCGGCTGGGCGGTTTATCGGTTCGATGATGGTTCGGTGCGGTTCGTCACCCACTGGGCCACTGAACCGCACCGCATTGAGGCCTTGCTGGCGGACCTGGCAACGCTTCATCCTGTGGGATGAGCGTCACTGGGTTTCCCGGGCCTTCGTCTTAGCGCTTGGCGGATTGGTCGAAGATATAGGTGGTGAACAGACGCACACCATAACCGGCCGCACCTCGCGGCGTGGTCGGGGTCGGGTTGTCACGCCAAGCCACCCCGGCGATATCCAGATGGGCCCAGTTGGTGCCCGGCGTAATAAAGTGCTTCAGGAAGGCCGCCCCGGTGCTGGCCCCGGCGGTTCCACTCTTGCCGGAATTGATGATGTCAGCCACGTCCGAGCGGATATCCCGCATATGGAAGTCGCTGAGCGGCAGCGGCCACAGGGTTTCCCCGGACTGAACCCCCGATTGAGTAAGGGCGGCCTTCAGAGCGTCGTCGTTGGCAAACACAGCCGCGTATTGATCGCCCAGTGTCGAGCGGGCCGAACCGGTCAGGGTGGCAATATTAATGACCGTATGCGGCTTGTGCTGCTTTTGGACCCAGGCGTTGGCATCGGCCATGACCAAACGCCCTTCGGCATCGGTGCTGATGATTTCAACGGTCGTGCCGTTATAAGCCTTAAGCACATCCCCCGGACGGATCGCATTGCCATCGGGCATATTTTCCGACAAGGCCGCTACCGCGATCAAATTGACCGGGGCTTTGGACTTGGCAGCCGCCAACAGGGTGCCGGTGACGGCGGCGGCCCCGCTCATGTCATAGCGCATGCGCCACATGTTCTCGCCCGGCTTGATCGAGATCCCGCCCGAGTCAAAGGTGATCCCCTTGCCGACCAGAGCCAGCGGGGCGGCATTGCCTGCACCCTTGTACTGCATCACGAGCAGACGCGGTGGGCGGCTGCTGCCCTGACCCGAGCCAACAATCAGGCCCATGCCCATCTCAGCCATTTGTTTTTCGTCCAGCACTGTCAGGGTCACGCCCTCGACACCCTTGAGCGCCGCTTGGGCGCGGCTGACGAACCATTGCGGGGTTTTGATGTTGGACGGCTCGCTGATCAGGTCACGCGCCAGGATGACGCCTTCGGCGACGGCAGCGTGACGAGCATTATAGGTTGTTTCAGCGGTCTTGGCCTGATCGGCCACGAGGCTCAGCACGGCCTTGCTCTTGGCCGGGGCATCGCTCTTGTGAGCGGTGTAATTATACTGCGACAGGCGCGCGCCTAGGGCTGCCGAGGCAATCGCCTCCGCTGAGGTATCTCCCAGAACCAGAGCGCCTTCTTTGCCCTTCAGGCCTTCTGCGGCGCGGGCACCGATATCTTCCCAGTCGGTTTGCGAGAGCGCACCTCGGCCTGCGCCGACCACCACGATCCGCTCAAAGCCGCCGACACCGTGCAGGGTCAGGCTGCTGCCCTTGTCGCCCTTGAAGCCGGCTGACTTGAGAGCGGCTTTCAGCGCGCCTTTAGAGGCTGAGTCGACCGAAGCAGCGGCCCCTTTCAGGGCGTCAACATTGTCAATGACGATGGCCACGTGCCCATTTTTGGGGGCTTCGCCGCTTTGGAACCGCACGTCCAAAGCCAGGGCTGAGCTGGCAATCATCAGGGCGCTGAGGCCCCCGAGGGTGGCGGTGATAGCCGTTTGAATCTTCATTATTTCTCTCCCATGAGCCGTCTGGGGCCGGGTCATGCCCAGCCTCTTGTGATACGACGTAACAAATAGGAAAGCCTCTTTGAAAATTCAAACGGCGCGCTCGACTTGCGGCGAGTTAGATCAAGCCCGTGCGACCAATAGCGTAAAACCGATCCGCCCGTTGGGTACGAAGAGCGTCTGCATCCAGGTCGCTGAGCGCTTTAAGCTCTGCTTCCACAGCATCCCCGACAGCCTGAAGAGTGGCATCGCGGTCCGAATGGGCGCCCCCAGCGGGTTCCGGAATGATACTGTCAACCACCCCGAGGCCCAGAAGGTCCTGAGCGGTGATCTTCATTTGCTCAGCCGCATCCCGGGCACGAGCCCCATCACGCCAAAGGATCGAGGCGGCGCCTTCAGGGGAGATCACAGAATAGATCGAATGCTCTAAGATGAGTACCTTGTTGGCTGCAGCCAGCGCAATCGCGCCGCCAGATCCACCCTCACCGGTGATGGTGGCGATCATGGGGGTGCCAAGCGTCAGGCCGCGTTCGGTCGAACGGGCGATGGCTTCCGACTGGCCGCGCTCTTCGGCGCCGATCCCTGGATAGGCCCCGGCGGTATCGACAAAAGTCAGGACCGGAAGGTCAAACTGTTCAGCCAGATCCATCAGGCGCACAGCTTTGCGATAGCCCTCAGGCCGGGCCATACCGAAGTTATGAATGATGCGGGTGTGGGTATCGTGGCCCTTTTCATGGCCCATCACCACAACGCCTTGGCCGCGGAAGCGTGCGAGGCCGCCGATAATGGCTTGGTCGTCGCCGAACTTGCGGTCGCCTTTCAGCTCGACAAAGTCGGTGAACAGTCCGTTGAGATAGTCCACGAGATGCGGCCGTTCCGGATGACGTGCCACTTGGGTCTTTTGCCACGGATCCAGGCGCGCATAGGCTTCTTTGCGCAGAGCAAGGGCGCGGCCCCGTAGTCGCTCCAGCTCGGAGGCAAAATCACCGGCCCCGGCATTGGCCGACAAGCGCGACAGCTCCTCGATCTTGCTTTCGAGTTCCGCAATGGGACGTTCAAAATCGAGATAGTGGCGGGTCGGAGCAGACATTACGCATCCTGAAATCGTTGCAAACTGGGCGCGAACCTAATGAAATCGCTGAGGGGTCACAAGGGTTCAGCCGATATTCCTGGTCACTTGGCAGTGTTTCTTTCAAGCGCCGTGCCAGAGCCATAGGGCAAGACGCTGAATTGGATGGCGAATTGTTTGAGGGTGCCAAGGGTCAGGTCGATGGAATGAGCAGAAATAATTATCTATAATCTATAAGAAAATAACACCCTATCAGTCCGACGCTTGATCTTTGCGCCGTAGCTCAGCAAATGAACGGAAAAATGTATCCATAACGGCGAAATCCCGAGGGAATAAGCGTTTTCGGATACAGTAGACCTATGTGGACCGAGGACTGAGCTGCGTCATGACCCTTAACCGCCATAAGAATTATCTATTAAGCGCCACAGCCCTAGTGGCTCTGCTGGTGGTGGCCCGCCCGTCCCTTGCCGCAGAGACGGCAGACGCGCCGGTGCAGGAGATTCTGGTCACCGCACAGAAGCGCACAGAAGCGCTGAAGTCCGCCCCCTTGTCGATCAGTGTCATTTCCGGACAGGTTTATGGTCAGGCGGGCGGGCGTGATCTTCGTGATCTTCAGACCCTGACCTCTAGCCTGATTATTACCGCGACGGCCAATGAGGCCCAGACTACGGCGCGTCTGCGCGGGGTCGGCACCGTTGGCGACAATCCCGGGCTCGACTCGTCTGTTGGGGTGGTGATTGACGGGGTAACCCGTGCCCGCACCGCCACGGCCATGAGCGATCTGGGCGAGGTCGAGCGGATCGAGATCCTTAAAGGGCCGCAATCGACCCTGTTTGGCCGCAACGCGTCAGCCGGATTGATCAGTGTGATCACCAAGGCCCCGACCTTTGCACCGTCTTCCGAAGCCGAGCTGACCTTAGGGAATCGTGGCTTGAAAGGGGGCTCGGTCAGCGTCACGGGGCCGCTGTCTGACCAGATCGCCGGGCGGCTCTATGTGGCCAAGCGTGAACGCGACGGACAATATAGCCTCCGCACCGGGGCGGGTCCGCGCACAGACCGCGAAGATGGGGACACGAACTACTTTACCACCCGTGGCCAACTGCTTTTCGTGCCTCATGATCGGGCTCAGGTCCGGATCATTGCCGACTATACCCGCCGTGATGAGGCGTGCTGCACCGGTGTGATGATTACGCGTGGGGCCACCGCCAACTGGATTGATGGTCTGGCCCCCGACGAAGGGGTCGCTCCCGTCGCCAACCCGGGCGCTCGGGTGGCCTGGTCCAATCGCTCGACCCGTCAAAAGCTCGTCGATATGGGGCTGTCGGCTGAAACGACGTTAGAGCTTGATGGCGGTCTTAAGCTGACCAGCCTCACCGCGGCCCGGTTCTGGGATCACAACAACGGCTATGATGCCGATTTCAGTACCGCTGACATCTATTACCGCAACGATGAGGGCAGTTTCGGCAATCGCTTTGAAACCCTGAGCCAGGAGCTGCGGCTTGAAGGCCAGGCGGGCGCACTGGACTGGAGTGGCGGGGTCTATCTGGCCAGCGAACGGCTGGAGCGCCGGGATGAGTATCTCTATGGCAAGGATTATGAGCCCTATATCGGCTTCTTACTGTCGGGTGGGGCCGATGCCGCCTGGGTCAGCAGCCTGACGGGGCTCGCCAACGGTCAATCCTTTCTGCCGGGGCTTGGGTCGCGCGATGTCTACACCCAGACCAGCAACACCCTGGCGGTCTACAGCCAGAACAGTCTGGCTCTGCGGCCTGACCTGGTCCTGACCGGCGGGATCCGGGTGACCCGCGAGGACAAGACCCTAACCTCGGATCATGTCAACACCGACCAAGGCCGGGCCTGTAGCGCGGCCCAAGCGCGCGGATCAGCCGGACAAGCGGTGCTGTGCCTGCCCTGGTCCAATCCTGCATTTAACGCTCTGACCTATGCTCAGCACCAGTCGGAAACCGCGACCTCCGGCACGATCAAGCTGGCCTGGACGCCCGTTCCGGATCTTATGACCTATTTGAGCTACAGCCGCGGCTGGAAGGCGGGGGGCTTTAACCTCGACCGCGAACAGACAGCGACCTTTGCAGCGGATACGGACACCCGCTTCGGGTCAGAAACGGTCGATGCCTATGAACTGGGCGCGAAATGGCGCGGGTTTGGTGGCGCGCTGGCTGTGGACGCTGCCCTGTTCCATCAGGCCTTCAAGGATTTCCAGCTCAATACTTTCCTTGGCACCACATTCCTGGTCAAGT
>JBKBWB010000404.1:0-1576 GCA_046289215.1 Asticcacaulis sp.
CCTCAAGCACCCCACCGAGCAGGACGGAAATATGCGGCACTTCGGCCTGAGACTCCGGGATCATGCCGCGCCTCCCGCGGACGGAACGGTTGACAGCGCCCGCAGCGCCTGACGGGCCATGTCGCGCTGCTTGACCCGCCAGGTGGCATAGGCCTCGGGCGACCAGATCTGGAAGCGGCTGTTAAGGCCCACCACAACGACTTTGTCGGTCAGGCCAAATTGCTCACACAGGCTATCGGGCAAGGTAATCCGCCCGGCGCTGTCGAAGCTCAGGCGGTGCATGCCCCCAAACACTTCGGTCTCGAAGGCCGAGCGCTCCGGAGAGCCAAAAGGATAACTTTCGATCAGGGCTTGATAGCGGTCAAACAGGGCCTGGCCACCGCCCTCAATGCAATCGGCTTCCATGGAGGGAAAGCAGAACACGCCCTCGGGCGCGCCGGTCGGCGAGGTCGCAGCCGCGCGGAAGTCCTGCGGCACCACAAAGCGCCGCTTCGCATCCAGTGGTTTCTCGAAGGTCGAGAGAAACACCCGCGCCACTTCGGGACCTTGGCCCCGCCCCTGCTTAAATCCTGTTCGCGCCAGCCCATCCAACGCACGCCGCTTGCGCCGCCTGAATTTGGGTTAACATGGGATAAAGTGGGATGCAATGACCCTTAATGCCTCTTAACAGCTTATCGAGCGATGTTTTTTCACCCTGTGATTTCAGTCACAGAACAGGCCAAGAACATAAGAAAACTGCCACAAGCAAAAGCCGGGCAGCTTAAGACGTTAATAAATATGATTGGGCCAGAGGATCTGTAAGCCGGGTTCTGTATCACCGGACCAAAGCCCGGTGCGACGATCATTCCTCTGGACTGCATGTCGCCACGCAGTTCTCGCGACCGACCCGAACGATCAGGGGCTGTGACGCCCTGTCCCCACCGAGGCGGGGCGTGCCGTTCCTACTTGGTCTTGCTCCAGGCGGGGCTTGCCGTGCCAGTCCTGTTACCAGGCCCGCGGTGCGCTCTTACCGCACCCTTTCACCCTTACCACAGCGGACTGTGGCGGTTTGCTTTCTGTGGCGCTATCCCTGGGGTCACCCCCGGCGGGCGTTACCCGCCGCCTTGTCACAGTGGAGCCCGGACTTTCCTCGATGGTTGCCCACCGCGACCGCCCGATCCTCTGGCCCGATCCGTCTGTGCGCTGATCAGGCTAAGATGGCAAGGGGGTTTGTGATAAGGGGCCGGAAGCCTTACCCCTCGGCATCCGCCTCTAGGGCCGCCAGACGCAGGAGCGACATCAGCCGCGCCCGGGTCTCGCCATCGGCCCGGCCATCGACACAGGACGGACGCCAATGACGCTGAAAGGCTGTCACCAGCGTACGGGTTTCCGCGTCATAGGTCCCCGAGGGCAAGGGGGCAAAGCCCAACCGGTGCAAACCGGCCTGAAGGGCAAAGACCCCCGGCCCGGTATCGCCCAGATCCAGCACCGGCCCCGGTGCGGGGTCAGGCTCGACCCATAGACCGTGACCGGCCTCGGCCAGGCGCTTCCAGGGAAACAGCTCACCGGGATCGTCTTTGCGGGCGGGGGCCACGTC
>JBKBWB010000405.1:0-1573 GCA_046289215.1 Asticcacaulis sp.
CCGGGAAGGCGAAATGGGCAAGCCCTCTGATTTTCCTGACTCGTCTGAGGGACCGGAATGGGCCAAGGGCATGACCTTGCCGCCGCCCTGGCAGCGCGGGGCAGAACAGGTGCGGATGGATACCTCCTGGCTTACTGTCAGCCAGATCGCGGCCATCGCGCCGACGGGACATGATGCTGCCTATGGCCTCGTGCATTTCAAAAACCGCGCGCTGGCGATCTTGCCTGTCTTTAACGACGGCACCATCGCCATGGTTGGTCAGCACCGTTTCCCCTTTGGCCGGTTTGAATGGGAAATCCCCGAAGGGGGCGTGCCCTATACTGAGGACTTGCTCGAAGGGGCCAAGCGCGAGCTTGCCGAAGAAGCCGGGCTTGAGGCTCGGGTCTGGACCCCCTTGCTGATGGTCCAGACCAGCAATTCCGTCACCGATGAAGTCGGCTATTGCTATCTGGCGACAGATTTGCACCCGGTCCCTCAGGCCTTCGACGAGACCGAAGTGCTGCTGACCGCGCGGGTTCCGTTTCACCAGCTTCTGGACGATATTGGTCGCGGGCATATCCGCGATGCTCTTACACTTGTATGTCTGTTGCGGCTTGACCATCTGGCAAGGACCGGCCAACTGGATCCGGCCTTGACGGAGGCGCTGATCGGGCGCTGATCGGGATAGGACGGCCTGGCCTGCTGAGGAGATCCACGAATGCCGAATGCGTCGCGACAGGATATGGTGGCCCCCCCCGTACTGATGCCCGTTCGCGCCACGGTCTGGGACCGGCTGCGCACGGAAGCGGCGGCGGTGGCCCAGTCTGAGCCGGGTCTGGCCAGTCTGCTGCATGCCGTCATTCTGGGGCACGATAACCTCGCCTGCGCGCTGTCGTTCCAGATTGCCCGTAAGCTTGGCGATGCAGAGCTGGGGGCTATGACCCTGCGCGAGATCGCCCAAGAGGCCTACCGCCAGAAGCCCGCCTTGGTTGCCGCCGCCGAGGCGGATCTCGAAGCGGTCTATCAGCGCGACGCCGCCACCCATGGCTTTGTTCAGCCGTTCTTGTTCTTCAAAGGGTTTCTGGCGCTCCAAGCGCACCGGGTGGCACACCACCTCTGGACCGGGGGGCGGACTACCCTCGCGCTCTATCTGCAAAGCCGGGTCTCGGAGCTGCTGGCCGTGGATATCCACCCGGCGGCCCGTTTTGGTCAGGGCGTCTTTCTCGACCACGGTACCGGTATTGTCGTCGGCGAAACGGCGGTGGTCGGAGACAATGTGTCGATGCTCCAGGGCGTGACCCTTGGCGGTACCGGCAAGGAAAACGGCGACCGCCACCCCAAGATTGGCGAGGGGGTATTGTTGTCCGCCCATGCCACGGTACTCGGCAATATTGAGGTCGGGGCCTATGCCAAGATCGCGGCGGGCTCTGTGGTGCTGAAACCCGTCCCGCCCCATTGCACCGCAGCGGGCGTGCCTGCGCGTCTGGTCAATTGCCCGACCGGGGATTGCCCGGCCGAGAGCATGGATCAGTCCTTGAGCGAAGCGGCCTTTGACTACGTGATCTGAGGCCCGTTATCAGAGTGGGCGGCCGAG
>JBKBWB010000040.1:0-11036 GCA_046289215.1 Asticcacaulis sp.
CGATGTGAAAAGCACGGCCGTCGGCAACACTCAAACTTTTGAGCACAAGATCGGTCGTCTCGACGGCCGCGTGAGCCAGACCAACAGCGCCGTCACCCAAGCGCGGACAGGGGCCGTCGTAACCGACATCCCCTCACCGGCAGTGTTCGAGTCGGCTGCAGTCAGCAACCACGTGTCCCGCAATGGGACGAGCCAAGCCACGACTGAGCTGACAGTGCGTCAGACCAAGTCCAATGAGGGCGCGCGCACTCAGGCTTCGACCTTTGCCAATGTCGGGAATGCCTGGGATCTCAAGGGCAAGGCAGGAGCCACCGCCAACGTGATCGACATCGGCAACACCGGCGGCAGCCTGATTGTGGACGCCGGTCAGACCAACACCAACTATGTCCGCGCTGAAAGCGTCGTCTCAGCCTATGAGTTCGGGATCGCCCAGTCCGAGGCCAATGGCGTTGGTAATGCCGCCACGGTCGGCAACAACGACGTATATCTGCGCCTCGATAACACCCAGTTCAATGACGGCGGTGTCGACGTTCAGGCCAGTTTTGAAGGTCATAATGGCTACGACAGCTATGTCACCGCCAATGCCATCGGCAACACCCTGACGGCCTATTCCTGTGCCGCTTGTAAGTCGGACATGGGCGTAACCAACCACCAAACCAACCAAGACGGGGTCAAGGCTCAGGCCCGCACGGTGATCACCGATGCCGGACGCAACACCATAACCTCGGCGTCGGCAGTTGGTAACTCGGCTTCGATCTATGTAACCCGCCCGCAATAAGGCGGACAGATCACGCAAACATGACAAAGCCGTAAGTTTTCGGCTATTCGCAATTGCGGCATGGTTGACCCAAAATCAGGGAGCAACCATGCCGTTTTCTTTTTCACCCGCTCGTCCGATCCGCGTCCTAGGCGTCTTGCTGCTGGCCAGCACGCTGCTGACGCCGACAATCAGCCTGGCCCAAGCTCAGGCGCAGACGAAGGCAACCGCCCCAGCCGTCGCCCAGGCGACCCTGGCCCAGCCGCGCTTTGCCCATGAGACCAGCGACGTGGCGGTGGATCCGGCGGCTCGCTTTGGCCGTCTGCCCAACGGCATGGGCTATGTGATCTATAAAAACGCCACGCCCAAGGGCACCGCTGTGGTGCGCCTGCGCGTCGGGGCCGGTTCGCTCATGGAAACCGAGCGCCAGCGTGGCCTTGCCCACTTCATTGAGCACATGGCTTTCAATGGCACCAAGAACGTGCCCGAAGGCGAAATGGTCAAGATGCTGGAGCGGTATGGCCTTAAATTCGGGCCGGATACCAACGCCTACACCAGCTTTGACGAAACCGTCTATATGCTCGACCTGCCGCGGACCGATGCCGAGGTCGTGGATACGGCCCTGATGCTGATGCGCGAAACGGCCGGCAACATCACCTTTGATGCGGCTGCCATCGACCGCGAACGCGGCGTGATCCTGGGCGAAGAGCGGACCCGCAACAGCCCGGCCCTGCGCAATTTCGAAGCCATGGCCCGGTTCCTTGTCCCCGGTCAGAAGCTGGGGGAGCGTCTACCCATCGGCACGGTCGATGTGATCAAGACCGCCCCGCGCCAGGAATTTATCGACTTCTACACCACCTGGTACCGCCCTGAGCGCACCACCCTGATCGTGGTCGGCGACATCGACCCGGCGGACATCGAAGCCAAGATCAAGTTGCGGTTCAGCGATTGGACCGTTCCGGGTAAGGCTGTCGCCAACCCTGATTTCGGCCAGCCCAAGCCGCGCGCCTTTGCCCATGCGGGCTATGCCGAGGCCGGGGCTGGCAACTCAATAAGCCTGAACTGGGTTCGCAACCTGGACAACCGACCGGATAGTGAGGCCAAGCGGCTTGAACTTTTGCGCGAAGATCTGGTGCTGGATGTTTTGAACCGCCGGTTCAGCGAAGCCGCGCAATCGGGTAAAGCGTCGTACCTGTCTGCCAGCTTCAGCACACAGGATCTTCCGAAGTCAGCCGAACTGACCGTGCTTGGAATCGTCCCTAAAGAAGGGCAAGCTGAAAAGGCTTTGGCTGAGGCCGAGCAGATGCTCCGCCAATTCCGTGAGTTTGGCGTAAGCGAAGCTGAACTGACCCGCGAAATCACTGAGACCAAAGCCAGCTACAAGGCTGCCGCAGACGCCGCCACGACCCGAAATAATGCGACAATTGCCATGACGATTGTGGGCGGGCTCAATGGCGAGCGTGTGTTCACCGCCCCGCAACAAAATCTGGCTCGCCTCGACGCTGCGCTCAAGGGCTTTGATGCCAAGGCGGCCACGTCCCTGATCCCGACGATCATCCCGGCGGAACCGCCGCTTCTGTTCGCGACCACCCCGGCACCGATCAAGACCGAAGCCTTGGCTCAGGCCCTGAGCGCCTCCCAAGCCGTCAAGGTCGCCGCCCGCGCCCAGGATAACGCCGTCGCCTGGCCCTACAGCCAATTCGGAACGCCCGGCAAGGTCACCAAAACCGTGCCCAATTCCGAGTTCGGTTTTACCACGGTCACTTTTGCCAATGGCGTAACCCTGCTGCACAAGCAGACGGATTTCAAAAAAGATCAGGTGCTGGTCGATGTCAGCCTCAACACCGGCACGGCCTTCCTGCCCTCAGGAAAATTTGATCCGTCCGGCCTGTTGGCCTTTACTGGGCTTTATGCCGGCGGTCTCAAGGCACTGAACCAGACCGACATCGACAAGGCTCTGGCCGGAAAGGTCTACAGCCTGAACTTCGCCCTTCGCGAAGATGAGGGCAGCCTCAACGGTGCGACCCGACCGCAAGATCTGCGCACCCAGTTCGAAGTCCTGAGTGCCTTCCTGACTGAGCCGGGCCTGCGCCCGGAGCCATTTGAGCGGATCCGCAACTTGGCCCCTGTATTGTTCCAGCAAGTCATGACCCAGCCGCAGGGTGTGTTCAGTTTCAAGGCGAACGCTATTCTTCGTGACGGCGACAAGCGTTGGGCTCTTCCAGAACAAGCCGAACTTCAAGCGGCAAAGACCGATGACATCGCAGCGGCGACCCGTCCGCTGCTCCAGCAAGCCCCGTTCACCGTCAAGGTCGTCGGGGATATCCCCCTCGAGAAGGCGATCGAAGAGGCCGCCCGCACCTTCGGGGCCCTGCCATCCCGGGGTGCCGAGCGCCAGCCCGCAAAAGACAGCCTGTCTGTCCGCTTCCCCAAACCGACCGGTAAGCCAGTTGTCCTGACACACAAGGGCCGAGCCGACCAAGCCTTGGCCTTTGCGGCATGGCCGACAACAGACTCCATCACCGACACCCGCCGGGCCCGCGCCCTGCGTCTGTTGTCAGAAGTGTTGTCCAATCGACTTCTGGCAGAAGTTCGGGAAAAACAAGGGGCGAGCTATTCAGCCTCGGCCAGCAGTAGCCAATCGGACATCTTCCCCGGTTACGGCTACATCTCTGTGTCTGCTCCGGTGACGGCAGCCAATGTCGATGGCTTCTATGACACGGCCCGAAGCATTGCGGCGGCACTCGCGACCGGCCCAATTACCCAGGACGAGATAGACCGGGCACGCAAGCCGATTCTGGAAAACTGGAAGAACCGTCAGAAGGACAACCAGTTCTGGATTGGTGGCCTCAGCCTGAAGGCTAAAGATCTGACCGATCTTCGCAGCTACGAAGCCGACTATCAGGCCATCACGGCAAATGAACTTCAGACCCTGGCCAAGACCTGGCTCAAGCCCGAGACCTTCTTTGCCATCTCGGTCCTACCGGAAACTCCGGCGGCCCCGGCTTCGACTCCGGCCCAGAAATAATCGGCGATAGACTTTGCCAACAAAAAGCCCCGGCGGATCCGCCGGGGCTTATTTTTTTGCTTTTGTGCGGTGCGACCACCGTCTTGGCTTATTTCAGACGACGCCGCCCCCCGACGGACGCCGCACCGGAATTAGTGAACGATCCCGCCAACGCCACCGTCGAGCACGAGAGTCCCACCCGCGCTGTGGCTGCTCTGAGCCGAAGACTCGCGATAGGCGGTATAGGTTTCTTCGCGGGTCAGAGTCAGGATCTTAACCCCGGTCCCAAAGCGACGCAGAAGCGAGCGCTCGTTGCAGGGGCGCTGGGCGATCTGGGTCTTGCACGACACATTTCCACCGCGACCATGATACAGCGCCTCACCCCGACCACAGGTCAAGGTCTTTCCGCCATCCACGCTGATCTTGCCGTCATAGTCGGCATAGGTGACCTGGAGCGTGGTGCCGGCCATGCAGCGGTAAAGCTCGCCGTCATAATCCTCAGAGATGTCCCGATCCGGACGCACTTGGGAAGCCGGATGCGGCACGCGCTTATCGTCAATACAGACGGCCTGCAAAACGACACGCTTGGTCACTTTGCGGCTGGCGGTATAGGCCTCGCGGGTCGCTTCAGCGGCCCCGTGAACCATAAAATTCGGCACCACGGCGACATTGCCCGGCCCTTGCGACCAGTTGCCATAACCGCCGCTGGCATAGACGACCCCACCAGCACCGGCGCGGTTATAGCTACCAACCGTGGCATTGGCACTTCCGGCCACATTGACCGAGGCTGAGCTGCTGGCGTTGACATTCACATTGACGTTCACATTGCCCCCGTAGCCGCCACCCGGCTTACCCGGATGGGTCGGCGGGGTCGGCGGAGCGGGCGGCGCGCAGCACGGCGGCGGCGGGGGACAGGCCGCGGCACACCCGGCCTGAGCCTCAGACGCCGAAACCAACAGGCCAAAACCCGCCAGGGCGGAACAAGCAGTCAAAATCTGTGCGCGCATGAAACGCTCCTTATTCAGTCCGGCTGGCCGTAGCAAACCCTGTACCAACCGACCGTGACCCACAGCCATACCCGATGGCCCTTGCTGTTTTGCTAATCCCCACAGGATTTTCGCCCTATAGGCACATTTTCCCCGGGTTTTAGGCCCTAATTCCCGCAAACGCGCCAGATCCGGCAGGCTTCTTGCCTGTCACGGGTCAAGGAGACCGCGTTTGCTTCATTCCAGCACACAAACCCTGCTGAACTACTGGTTCAGCCTGCGCCACGGAAAACAGGTTCCGTCGCGGCAGGCGTTTGACCCAACGCACCTCAGCCGGGTTTTGCCTCAACTTATGATGCTGGGTCTGGAGCGTGACCGCTATCCCTTTCGCCTGTCAGGGGGCCTTTTGGTCCGTCTGCACGGCCATGAGTTGCGCGGGCTCGATTTCGCCAATCTGATCGCCGCCCCCTATCGGGCCGGTTTGCGCGAAGCCCTCAGCCTGTGTGTGTCCCAAAATACGCCAGTTGTGCTTAGCCTCGTCGGCCGCACGTCCCGCAATGGTACATTACGAATGCAGATCCCGTTGGCGCCCCTGGCCGATAGCGCCGGTCGAACGGACCGACTGGTGGGACTCTATCAGCCCCTCGCCCCGCTGGACACGCTTGACGGGGATACCCTGGCCAGTTTCGCGCTCCGCAGCGCCAACCTGACCCAGTCGGCCAACGGCATCATGCCGCCGCACCTGCGTCTGGCGGCTGTAGACGGCCAGACCATGCTGGCCACCCCCGCTTAATCGCTGATCCGCTCCAGATCGCCCCGATAGCGACGGGCGTTCTCGACATAATGGGCCGCAGACAGCTTGAGGAACCCGATCTGTTCGGGCGTCAGCTCACGCACCACCTTAGCCGGACTGCCGACAATCAGCACGCCCTCGGGAAACACCTTGCCCTCGGTGATCAAGGCCCCGGCCCCGACAATGGAATTGGCCCCGATAACCGCGCGGCCCAGGATCACCGCTCCGATCCCGATCAGGCAATTATCCCCGATGGTACAGCTATGGACCATCGCCATATGTCCCACCGTTACGTCCGATCCGATCTTGAGCGGCAGACCTTCGTCAGAATGCAACACCGAGCCGTCCTGGATGTTTGTGCGGTCCCCGATGGTAATCGGATCATTATCCCCCCGGATCACCGCATTGAACCAGACGCTGGCCTCTTCGCCCAGAGTGACGTCCCCGATCACCGTGGCATTGGGGGCCACCCAGGCACTGCCCGAGGGGGGCACATTCGGGGTTCGGTTTCCCAGACGATATAGGCTCATTGGCTGCGTCTCCTTCATGGCCACTTTGCCGTGACAACCTTTCCTTAATCATAAACCGCGAATCTGGTTAGCGTCTTCATGTGAGCAGCCTCGAGTCGCGGACACCCTGTCCAAGCCGGGTCTCACAGAGCGGAGCACCGAATGGACCGATCCCATAGCGGAGGGACCACAGGGCCGGGAGCGCAGCGACACGCTTCGCCGGACCGTCCGTCTCCGGGATCCGTTGTTGCCTCCGTTATCCAGCTTACAGATTTCATCTTTTCCCGGGCGGGCCCTTTCTGGTCCCGCCCTTTTTCATGGCTCAAGGGGACCAGCGTATGACCAAGCGCGCCACCAAACGTTACCTGCGTGAAGGGGTTCTGGACACGGCACAATACGGGGATGATGCCAAGATCCGGCGTCTGCCCACGGCGGACCGGGGCGGCTGGAGCCCCCTCGGCTCCGAAGACAACGAGCCCCGGCGCGACCAGAGCTATGTCAAAACGGTCAAGGCCAAGTCCCCCGGCCAGGCCGCGCTGATGCGTGCCATCGATGAACGCGCGCTTGTGCTGGCCCTCGGTCCGGCGGGGACCGGCAAAACCTATCTCGCCATAGCCAAGGCGGTCGAGGCCCTCGAAGCCGGTAAGGTCGGCCGCATCGTCCTGTCGCGACCGGCCGTTGAAGCCGGAGAGTCGATCGGCTTCCTGCCCGGCGATATGGAAGATAAGCTCGCGCCCTATCTGCGCCCGCTTTACGATGCCCTGACCGACCGTCTGTCGATGAAAAAGGTCAAGGCCCTGATCGCCGAAGGGGCCATCGAAATTGCCCCGGTGGGCTACATGCGGGGCCGTACGCTCAACAATGCCTTTGTCGTAATCGACGAGGCCCAAAACTGCACCTACGTCCAGCTCAAGATGCTGCTGACCCGTTTGGGCTGGAATTCGACCATGGTGGTCACGGGCGACCCGGCCCAGTCGGATCTCCTACCCGGCCTGTCTGGTCTCGGAGATGTCGCCGACCGTTTCGAGGCGATGGACAATATCGCCGTCGTGCGCCTGGCTGACCGCGATATCGTCCGCCATCCGCTGGTCGCGGAAATGCTGGGCGTGCTCTAAGGTCTGGATCCAGCCGCTCAGAGGCTCTGGGGGGCGCCAATTTCAGCCATCAGAGCCTCTAGCGGCCCATAAAGCCGACCCGACTCGATCAGTCTCAAGCCGTCTGCGCTCTGAAGAATAAGACTTGGCACCCCTTTAGCCCCGACAGCCCGTTGCAGGCGCTGGCCCTGGTCGAGCCGCTGGCGCGTGGCCAATTTCAGCGCCTCATCGTCCCCGGCATATCGATCGGCCGCCGCGTTTTGATCATTGCGCCGCAGTACCGCCTCGACGATCTCGGGCCGCGCTGTATCCAGCCCCTCGACATAGCGCGCGAGCTGAAACGCCTTCAGCAACGGTAACTCTGCCGTCGGATCCTCCAGCGCCACGGCCGTCAACGCCAAGGTCACCGGGCCAGAGTCAAACACCCCGTCGGGGGCCTCCAGCACTTTTTGGCGATAGGCCGCGCTGAAGATCTGGCCGGTCAACACCGAAATACGCTGATCATTGCTCCAAGCATAGGCCGCAAAGTCGGCGGTCATCGGACGGCCTTCTTCAAAGGCAAACAGGCCCGTGGGCATCAGCCCGAGCTGAACATCGGCCCGGGCCGCCAGCGCCATCAGCGCAGGCGTTGCCCCATAGCACCATCCGCAAAACGGATCGTACAACAGGGCCAGACTATAGTGCGGCTCGGTCATGATGCTCAGATCGTCTGGACCTTAGTCCAGATCCTCAGCCAGAATGGCCATTTCAAACAGATAGGACCCGTCTTCGTCTTCGTCCTGATAAAGGACACCGACGAACTCTTCGCCGATATAGACCTCGCCTGAGTCTTTTTGCTTGCGCGGCTTGATGGTGATGTCGGCGTTTCCAAAGGTCTTACGCAGGTGCTTTTCGACCTTGGCCAAATCTTGTGCGTTCACGGCTTTGCTCTCTTCAGGGATCAAAGTGGGCGGATCCGGTTGGGTCGGGACCCTAAGGCATGCTCTGAAAACCTGGCAACGGTTTTTCGTTCAAAGCTGGGTCTGGTTTAGGGCCATTTTTCCGCGGGGGGAACCCGCTAAGCCCGCACAGGTCACAAAAGTCGGGGGTAAAATGCCGCCCGCGTTCCCTTTCGCCCAGTTAGTGTACCTGAAAATCTTGCGCGTGGCTCTATTAGAGACATAGACTTATATCTGACGTGACGATGAAGCTGAGAGGGGACTAACAAAAATCTGGCAGTGAAACGTGAAATATTCCCTTGAGACGCGTTGCTTGCTTTCATAAGAAATTTTTTCTATGTATGTTAAGTTCGTCAATGCTATCTGAACATTCGATTTTTCAGCGCACTCGCCTATCTCGACTTTAAATTCAAACGGTAATTTTTAGTATGCTCGCACGTTCCTATTATGAGGCCGATATTGCGGACTTTTTGGACGAAGATACCGAGAAGATATTAGGAAAACTGGCTCACAGGAACCAGTTCGCACTCGATATTTTGCAAAAGAACGCCTGGCTAGCGCAGATTGCCCACTTAAAGCAGCAGTTGGATACTAAGCGCTTGGGAAAGATCTTTTTTGAATTCGCGGTGCCACGTATGGGCAAGCGCATTGATGTAATATTACTGCTTAAAAACATCGTGTTTGTGTTGGAGTATAAAATTGGAGCAAAAAAGCATGACAAGCACGCAGCTGATCAAGTGCTGGATTATGCACTGGATCTGAAAAACTTCCACGAAGGAAGCCATGCACTCCACATCGTGCCGATTCTCATATCTACCAAAACAGAAAAACATTTGAATTACGTCGAATGGTATCGTGATAAGCTGGCAGTTCCTCTGTTATGCGGCAGTGACGATCTTAATGAGGCGATTGAATTAGTGTTTAGAGACTTGAAGATCGGTCAGTCCGAGTCTTGGGGATTCGCTGAGAGCGATTCTGAGCCCTTTGGTGAAAAGTGGGAGCATGGCCTGTATAAGCCAACTCCAACGATTATCGAGGCGGCACAGGCATTATATCAGGGACATAAAGTAGAAGAAATTTCACGCTCGGATGCTGGAGCCAAGAATCTTACAAAAACTTCTCAGTGCATATCTGAAATTATAAACCACTCAAAGCAGCATTTTCGCAAATCAATCTGCTTCGTTACTGGAGTTCCTGGAGCTGGAAAGACGCTTGCGGGTTTGAATATATCGACACGTACATTTGATTATTCATCCAATGAGCATGCGGTGTTTTTGTCGGGAAACGGACCGCTTGTTACAGTACTGCGTGAGGCTTTGGCAAGAGACGACGTTGAGCGCTCTAAGAAATTGGGCGCTCCAATATCAAAAAAGGAAGCGATACAAAAAGTCAGCGCATTCATTCAAAATATCCATCATTTTCGTGACGAAGGACTTAAATCAGACAACCCCCCTACAGAACATGTGGTAATTTTTGATGAGGCACAACGAGCTTGGAACAAAGAGCACGCTGAACGTTTCATGGTGCAAAAGCGGGGTGCATTGCAGTTTGAGATGTCGGAGCCGGAGTTCTTGATAAGCTTAATGGATCGGCGTGAAGATTGGTGCACCATTGTGTGCCTAATTGGAGGTGGGCAGGAGATCAATACCGGTGAGGCAGGGCTAATAGAGTGGTTTAACGCGTTAAAAAAACGATTTTCACATTGGGACATTTATCATTCTGGACAACTTAACAATAAGAACTACAACTGGGGTGAAAACTTAAGTGTAACGATGGATGGGCTTAGATTTATTGAGAACCAAGACTTACATCTTGCTGTTTCAATCCGCTCATTCCGAGCTGAGAAACTATCTGATTTTATCGGCGCCATTATTGATGGCGATGCAGGGGCTGCTTGGAATATAAAACAAAGTCTGCCTCAATATCATATCAATATAACTCGCGATTTAACTAAAGCACGCATGTGGCTACGTAAACATGCGAGGGGAAGCGAGCGATTGGGTCTTGTAGCTTCATCGGGGGCTATTCGACTAAAACCAGAAGGTATATATGTGAAAGGGGATAATGACCCAGCAAACTGGTTCTTAAACGGAAAAGAAGACATCCGCTCGTCGTATTATCTGGAAGAAGTTGCGACAGAATTTGACATCCAGGGACTAGAGCTTGATTGGACTGGAATGTGCTGGGATGCAGACTTGCGCATGGAAGGCGGAAACTGGGCTCATTACAACTTTAAGGGCACCAAGTGGCAGAATGTAAAGGATCGCTTCAGGCGGGCTTATTTAGCTAATGCTTATCGCGTATTACTAACACGTGCCCGGCAAGGCATGGTGATCTTTGTTCCTCATGGTGATGAGCTTGATCCGACCCGATTACCTCAATTCTACGATGAAACCTACGAATTTCTTAAAGTAGCGGCATCCCTGAATTTTAAAGCAAGATTAACTGCTCGAATATATAAAAACTTTCAACTCTGGCACGCATCAATTCGAATGCAAGCAATTCAAAATTTTTATTAACAAATCATAATTTGCACACCACACAATTATTGCTCAATCGCATTATTCATTTATTTGATGAAAATGCAATTATGTACAAGAAAAATATTTAATTACTTAAATGTAATATTCTGCACCGCATCGATTGTGAGGTGAATGGTCTTGTGCCTCACGTTTCAGCCTCGTCGTCGAATGGCGCACAGACAAGATCGATCACGCGCTGGGGAATGCCGCGCGCCTCAAAGATCGCCCGCAGATCCAGATCCTCCGTCTTCGGACCCTCGTCGAGGCCGTCATCAAAGTCGTATTTGAACCCGGCGTCCTCGCTCACCCGCGGCGTGGCGACCGCCTTGGCCGTCTTTTCTGCGCCGCCCTTGGCTTGAACGGGCGGCGGCACCAGATCGTTCACCGCCTTCTGGGCTCGCGCCAGCCCCTGGATCGCCCGCGCCGCCTG
>JBKBWB010000041.1:0-7667 GCA_046289215.1 Asticcacaulis sp.
GGCGCGCTTACCCTTGCGGGCATGCACGAGCCGGACCGGCACCGTGCACCCGCCGAGACTCAGCACCGTACGCACCATGTCCCCGCCCTGATTGGCTTCGGCCACCACCGCCTCAGCCCTTTCGGTGGCACAGAGATCCGCCACTACCCCGGCCCAGCCCAGCGGCGAGGCTCCGGACACCGAGGCATCGGCCAGCACAAAGGCCCGTCCATCCGCACGTCCGGCGGCGATGATCCCACAGGCATCGCCGTGACTTCCGGCGGGCGGATCGACCGCTACCACCACCCGCTCCAGATCGGGCGGCCGTGCCCCTCGGCACCGCGCCAGATCCTCGGCGCGCCACAGCGCCCCGGCGGCGGCCTCGACCACCTGCCCCTCCAGCTCTTGGGCCGCCAGTTGCGTCCCGCCATAGAGGTGCTCCATCTGGGCCGCGAACCCGGCACTCAGGCCCAGCCGGTTCGACCGCGTTCCCGCACGGGTCATCACCACCCCCGGCTCAGCCATCAGCCGTTTCAGCGCCGTCAGCGGCTTGGGTGTGGTCGTGACCACCATCTGGGTCCGCGTCCCGAGCCGTAGCCCCATCCGCAGCATCGCCAACCCCTTGGCCGGGGCCTTCCACGCACAGAACTCGTCCGCCCAAGCGGCATGAAACTGTGGTCCCCGCAGGCTTTCGGTATCTTCGGCGGAAAAGGCATAAGCCACCGCCCCATTGGGCCAGACCAGTCGGCGGCGCGAGCTTTCAAACCGGGGCCGCGCCTTAACCGGACCAATCTGACCCAGCCCCGACTCACCGGCGATCATCACCTCGCGCACGTCATGCAAAGTCGGCCCCACCAGCGCCAGCCGGTGCCGCGGTCTCGCCTGTCGATGCAGCCACTCGGCCCCGGCTCGGGTCTTGCCCGCCCCGCGTCCGCCCAGAAACAGCCAGGTGTGCCAATCGCCCTCGGGGGGGGCCTGATCCTTGCGCGCCCACATCGCCCAGGCCTCGGGATCGAGGCTCAACAGGTGCGACCGCTTGGCCCGCGTCCCCATCTCCCCCCTCACGTTTCGGCCTCGTCTTCGAATGGCGCACAGACCAGATCAATCACGCGCTGGGGAATGCCGCGTGCCTCAAAGATCGCCCGCAGATCCAGATCCTCCGTCTTCGGACCCTCGTCGAGGCCGTCATCAAAGTCGTATTTGAACCCGGCGTCCTCGTTCACCCGCGGCGCGGCGACCGTCTTGGCCGTCTTTTCTGCGCCGCCCTTGGCTTGAACGGGCGGCGGCACCAGATCGTTCACCGCCTTCTGGGCCCGCGCCAGCCCCTGGATCGCCCGCGCCGCCTGCGCCACCTCGCCATAGGTTTTCGGCGGCTCAACGGCCTCAAGCGCCGTCAGCGTCCCCATCACCCGCTCGGCCAAACGCGCCTGCAGCGCCAGCGTCTGCCGCGCCATTCGTGCCCGCGCCGCCGCCTGTTCGCCCTCAAGAGCGACCGTCTCTGAAGTCTGGATCACCTGTGTCATGCCCCAAACCTGACACAGCCCTCGGAACCGGGGATAAATCCAAAATCTTCGCTTTCGCCCCCCCAAAAAAGTGGCCTCTTTGTCGGGACATGACAGGGCGTGAAACAAATCTTCTGGTTACCTTCGGGGGGAGGTGTCCAGGAACCGGACAGAGGAGAGGCCTCCTTCGCGAAACCACCCAAATGCTTGCCCCCCTATCTCCTGATGGAGACAGCTCCGCCCATAGGGGAAAAGTAATAAAAATTAACTACAAGCATTATCAATAAATTTTAAGTGAATATGCAATTCATTTAAATATGTTGATATAATTATTCTAATATATCATAAGCGCATAACCATAAAAATTGTCTAAATAATTATGAACACTTTTGAAAAATCCATCCTAATTATGTTTTCTAAAGTGAATTCTATCTACTAATTGCAAAGGCGTAAATTTCCATGTGAACCACCTTCAATCGCATTTCGCTTCAACCAGACTTTGTGCAATTCAATTTCACGTAAGCATAAATAATAATAGCAATTAAAAGATAAAAATTTAATTCAGTGATAATTAATCAGTATGCATTTATTTTCAAGTTTGAAATTCCCAAAATAATAACCAATAAATACCCTCTCATTATTTTCATCACCACATAATGACATTGTCAAAATCTTCATTTAAATAAAAAACAAATTTCAAATCAACAAAAATTAATACCATTCAATATTTTATCTATGTATATTTTTTCGCTTGGCATTACATGATAAAAATAATTAGGCCCAGAATCATTAAATTCACCATCCTTATTTGCAGGCACACCAAGATATTCACCCTGCTGAGGCGGCGATAATTTCATTAAATCACCATTTTTATATTTAGACCTATAATCTGAAGTATCATATTTCACATTAACACCCTCCAATTGCGGATAACCTCCAATATAAACTGAAGCAATAGATTTTCCTTCCTTCGAAACATCCACCATAAAAAAATCGATTACTAATTTATAATCATACTCCATTCCTTCGACTTCACTAATACATACATTTCCAAATTTTTTCACAGGCCCCTTAAATGCAGCACTATCAGTACACGACATTAATGCTAAAGACAGCACGAGGATATAAATAATTTTCATTTTCACCCTACATCTACAGCGAATTTATACTGAAAGCCGCCACAAACTAATTTTACCCATTATATTTCATGAGTCAGCTTAAGCGTGCAAAATAAAACGCCGACGTGAGCAAAAGACCATCGCGCAATACGACAGAAAGCCTCCACCCTTGACGTCTGGCGCTCTGGCGATCAGGACAGGGGCATGTCTCAGCCCGAATGCCGCCTCTACTTAATAACCCCGCCGCGCGTGGATGACGCCGACGCCTTTGTCGCCGCGCTCAAGGCCGCCTTGTCCGGCGGCGATGTCGCCGCGCTCCAGATCCGGCTGAAGGATCACGACGAGGCCGAGATCCGCGCGCTCACGGCCCGGATCGCCCCCGTGGCCCAGGCCGCCGGGGTCGCCGTGCTGATGAACGACCGGCCCGAACTTGTGCGCCCTCTCAAGCTCGACGGGGTACATATCGGCCAGACTGACATGCCGCTGAAACAGGCCCGTTCGCTCCTGGGCTCCGACGCCATGATCGGCGTCACCTGTCACGACAGCCGCCACCTGGCGATGGAAGCCGCGGAGGCCGGGGCCGATTACGTCGCCTTTGGCGCGTTCTTTGAGACCAATACGAAGGACGCCTCAACACGCGCCGATCCGGCCATCCTGACCATCTGGCAGGAGAGCATGGAAATCCCGTGCGTCGCTATTGGCGGCATTACCGTGGACAAGGCCCGCGACCTCGCCCGCGCCGGGGCGGATTTCCTCGCAGTCAGCCAGGGCGTCTGGGGCCATCCCGACGGCCCGGCCGCCGCTGTGGCCGCCTTTAACCACGAAATGCAGGCCGGCGTGGCGGAAAGACCGGGGGCTTGAGGGCCCTGCCCTTGCCTTTACAAGGCGGCTTGCGTAGTGTCCGCGCCCTGAATTCGCTTATTTCCAGCTCGAAAAGTTACCCATGAAGATCAACGCCAATACCATCAAGCCGGGCATGGTGCTGCAACACGACAACGGTCTTTGGGCCGTGGTCAAGACCGCCCATGTGAAGCCCGGCAAGGGCGGCGCCTTTGCTCAGGTTGAAATGAAAAACCTGGTGACCGGCACCAAGCTGAACGAGCGTTTCCGCTCGGACGACACGGTCGAGCGCGTCACGCTGGAACAAAAGGATCACCAGTTCCTGTACGCCGAGGGCGACATGCTGGTGTTCATGGACCAGGACACCTATGAGCAGATCGAACTGCACAAGGACTGGGTCGGTGAAGAGCGCGTCCAGTTCCTTCAGGACGGCATGGTCGTGGTGATCGAGTCTCACGAAGAGCGGGCCATCGGCATTTCCCTGCCGGAAACCGTGGTGCTGGAAATCGTCGAAACCGAACCGACCATCAAGGGTCAGACGGCCTCGTCCTCCTATAAGCCGGCCATCGCCAGCAACGGCATGCGGATCATGATCCCGCCGTTCATGGGCACCGGTGAAAAGGTGCTCGTCTCGACCGAAACCTGCGAATACATGCGTCGCGCTGACTAAAAGAAGCCCGCTTTGATCACCCAATCCGCATTGATTCAGGCCATGGTGGCTGCGGTCCGCAAGTCGGTCCGCGGTCTGTCCCGCGATTTCGGCGAGGTCGCGGCCCTGCAGGTGGCCCGCAAGGGTCCGGCAGACTTTGTCACCGCTGCCGATACCCGCGTCGAACAGGCCCTGTTCGAGGAGCTGTTGCGACTACGCCCGGGCTACAGCTTCCTGGGCGAAGAGCGCGGCCTCGTTGAAGGCACGGACAAGACCCATACCTGGATCGTGGACCCCATCGACGGGACCACCAACTTTATCCACGGCCTGCCGCACTTCGCCACCACCGTGGCGCTGGAGCGGGACGGCGAGATCGTGGCCGGGGTCACCTATAACCCCATCACCAACGACCTCTACTGGGCGGAAAAGGGTAAGGGCGCCTATCATAACGACAGCCGCCTTCGGGTCTCGGGTCGCAAGATGCTGGATGACAGCTTGCTGGCCACCGGCCTGCCGTTTGCGGGTAAAACCGGCCACGCTCAGGCGCTCAAGGACCTGCACCAGATCATGCAACGCACCGCCGGCATCCGCCGCTTTGGTGCCGCCTCGCTGGATCTGGCCTTTGTGGCCGCCGGGCGCTTTGACGGCTTCTGGGAACGCGGCCTCAAGCCGTGGGACATGGCCGCAGGGATCCTGATGGTCACCGAAGCCGGGGGCAAGGTCTCAAGCCTCGGCAACCCGGACGACAAGCCGACCGTGACCGGCGACATCCTTGCTGCCAACCTCGAACTGCACGGCCATATCCTCGACAAGCTGGCCCTCGCCCAGGCTTAAGCCACAAGCAGACATCATAAATCGAAGAGACGGGGATGAGCTCAGCTTGTCCCCGTTTTTATTAGCCTAAAAACGTAATCCGGCCCGTGTGAACATCATGGATCGCGCCCGCGACCTTGAGCTGTCCACTGGCAACCTGCGCCTTCAGCACCGGACTGCGGCCGGTCATGTTGACGATCGTCTGCTCGACGTTGATATGCGTGACCTTATCCACCAGCGCATGGTTATGCGAGCTGACCTCACCCATGGCGGGGGCGGCCCGCACAGCGGGTTTCAAATTGTCCAGAAGCGCCGTCAGATTGCCCATCTTCACGTCATCGATGGCCCCCTTGATCGCCCCACAGGATGAATGCCCCAGCACCAGAATGGCCTTAGCCCCGGCCACTTCGGTAGCATATTCAAACGAGCCCAAGATGTCGGTATTGACGAAATTCCCGGCAATACGGGCGACAAAGATATCCCCGATTTGCTGATCGAGCAGGGTCTCGACCGGCACCCTTGAGTCAATACAGCTCAGCACACAGGCAAACGGAGCTTGTCCTTTTTCGGTGCCATGCACGAGCGTATGGGTGTGGCAATGAGCCGGGGCCTCGGCCAGAAACCGTTGGTGGCCTTGCTTCAGCAGCGCCAGGGCATAGTCCGGCGTGATGGTCTTTTGCACCGAGGGGGTCATGACCTGACACGGATCCATCCCCGACTGCATATAAAGGTCCGGCCCTGCCACCGATTGCGCCCGGCTGTCACGGCCCTGGGGGCCAATCAAACCAACCCCGGCGCCACTGGCGACCACACCGGCCAAACCTCGTAACAGAAACCCGCGCCGCGACGTCATGGCCTGCTCCTCACCTGCCCGGCCCCGTGCCGGTTCCGGCCTCAGTCTGCGCCCGGATGTTTAAGAACCGGTGTTGGGAAGGAAGTCATAGGGGACCATCATCTTTAACTTGCTCAAGCGCAAGCTCCACAACCGAACAAACGGCCTCCACATGCACTGCAATAACAGCCTCTATTGAAACAGGATCTATATTGCCCAAGTAATTATGAACAAGAATATTTCTAAAGCCTGATATTTTTTGCCACTCAATATGCGAATATCTTAACTTTATAAATTCTGGTAACTTCTGGCAAGACTCGGAAAGCGTTTGAAGATTACGTAAGGCCGCATCATAAAGAATTTCATCATCCAATATATTACCGCGCGCACGAATACGATTAAGCTTGTCGCGACAATCTAATATGTGTTTGGCATGAACCTGCCACCTTGAGCTCACAATGTCCGTGCCTCAAGCAAAACAGCATCACGAAGATGCGGGCTGAGCTCATGCTCCGGAATGAGGTCAATGTTCCGGCCTGTAAGTCCAGCTAAACGCTCTGCCAAAGACAGCCGTTGCGCAAAGACATCGTAGCCCGGTTCAAAGACAACCAGCATATCGATATCACTGCTTTCCGTCTCCTCCCCGCGCGCTACGGACCCAAAAACGCGCAAGGAACGCCCCCCATGGGCCTTAACGAGGGCCTCAATATCCGCTTTTTGATGCCGAAGAACGTCCAAGAGCATGGCGCACTATACCATGACCGCTATGATAAAAAAACGGCCCCGTTTCCGGGGCCGCTCTGTTCATTAGTCTTCCTTGATGCGCTTTTTGCGGAACGACGGGTTCAGTTCCTTTTTGCGCAGGCGGATGTTCTTGGGTGTCACTTCGACTAGTTCATCATCTTCGATATAGGCGATGGCTTGTTCGAGAGTCATGCGGCGCGGCGGGGTCAAGCGGATCGCCTCGTCCTTGCCGGAGGCGCGTACGTTGGTCAGCTGCTTGGCCTTCATCGGGTTGACGTCGAGGTCATCCGAACGGCTGTTCTCGCCGATGATCATGCCCATATAGGTCTTTTCGCCCGCGCCCACGAACATCACGCCGCGCTCTTCGAGGTTCCACAGGGCATAGGCCGCCGTTTCCCCGTCCGAGTTCGAGATCAGCACACCCTTGCGCTGCTGGTCGATGGCGCCCTTGTAGGGCTCATAGTGGCTGAACACGCGGTTGAGCACGCCTGACCCCCGGGTGTCGGTCAGGAACTCACCCTGATAGCCGATCAGCGACCGTGACGGGGCCACGAGCTGGATGCGGGTCTTGCCGGCCCCTGACGGGCCCATGTCCTTCAGCTCGGCCTTACGGGCGCTGAGCTTCTCGATCACGACGCCCGAGAACTCCTCGTCCACGTCGATCATCACGTCTTCGATCGGCTCCAGGCGCTGACCGGTTTCCGGGTCCTGCTTGAACACCACGCGCGGACGCGAAATGGCCACTTCGAACCCTTCACGGCGCATATTTTCGATTAGCACGCCCAGTTGCAGTTCGCCGCGACCGGCGACTTCATAGGCGTCTTTTTCGTCCGTTTCGGTGACGCGGATAGCGACGTTCGATTCGGCTTCCTTGAGCAGGCGATCACGGATCACGCGCGACTGCACCTTGTCGCCTTCACGGCCGGCCAGCGGGCTGTCATTGACCGATACGGTCATCGAGATGGTCGGCGGGTCGATCGGCTGCGAAGGCAGGGCCTCGGTGATTTCCATGGCACACAGCGTATCGGCCACGGTCGCCTTGCTCAGACCCGCAATGGCGACGATGTCCCCGGCTTCGGCGTCGTCAATCGGCTGACGCTTCAGACCCCGGAACGCCAGCACCTTGGTGATGCGGCCGCGCTCGATTTCCCCTCCGTCGCGATTCAGAGCCTTGATCGCCCTGCCCGGTA
>JBKBWB010000041.1:7677-10969 GCA_046289215.1 Asticcacaulis sp.
TGCATGGATCCGGCCGGTCAGAATGCGCCCGAGGAACGGATCGCTTTCGATCAGCACTGACAGGATCTGGAACGGCTCATTGATACGCTCCTGCGCCTTGGGGGCCGGAACGTGGTCTACGATCAGGTCAAACAGAGGCGCCAGGGTGTCGCTCGGCTGGTTCATGTCCAGCGTCGCCCAACCGTTCTTGCCCGAAGCATAGATATGCGGGAAATCAAGCTGCTCGTCCGTTGCGCCCATGGCCGCGAACAGGTCAAAGGCTTCGTTCAGAACCCGGTCCGGATCGGCGTGCGGGCGATCCACCTTGTTCAGGCACAGGATCGGGCGCAGGCCCATTTTCAGGGCCTTGCCCAGCACGAATTTGGTCTGGGGCATCACCCCCTCTTCGGCATCCACCAGCAGGACGCATCCGTCCACCATGCCGAGGATCCGCTCGACTTCACCGCCAAAGTCGGCGTGGCCGGGGGTGTCGATGATGTTGAGCCGGGTTTCGCCCGCCTTACCGTCCCACAGAACGCTGGTGCACTTGGCCAGAATGGTAATGCCGCGCTCACGTTCCTGGTCGTTCGAGTCCATGGCCCGTTCCACCGTGGCCTCATTGGCTCGGAACACCCCGGATTGGGCCAGAAGCTGGTCAACAAGGGTGGTCTTGCCGTGGTCAACGTGCGCGATGATAGCGATATTGCGGAGGTTCATGAGGGCCTGTCAGACAGAACAAAGGCCTCGCAGTCCGGGAACGCCCAGGGGGCGCGACCCCCGCCGTGAGGCCCTTTAACAAAGGAAGGGTGTGCAATCTTGCGGCGTCTGTAACCGAAACCGCGTCACAAAGCCACCCCTGCTCCCGTCCTTTTTCGCGGGTGCAGCAGGAGCAGACCCGTTGCCCCCGCTCAATTTGCGACATTTTTGCACCATGAAGGTTTAATGCGCCATGCCGCAAAGACCCAAGTCAGCTCGGAACGGCCTTTTGTCCTTTAATCCAAATTTAAGACCCAACCCCAACATCAACCAAACAAATAAGCCAGACTCAAAAAGGAAATAAATCCGCGAATATCTTCCCATTTATGTACTATATTCCTCATCTATCCAGCAATTTTCAAATTTTCTTTGAAAGAATAAATTAATCATAAGGCCATTATCCAAATCACATCACGCCATTACTGCGACATACGCAGTCGCCTAACCTGTGACAATTGGAGACCGACGTGCCCAATCTTCGCTCAACCACATCGCACCTGACTCTTCGCCATGCCGTTCTGGCCTTGGTTTTAGGCCTCGCCCCTATGGTGGCCACCACGGCCCAGGCTCAGGCAACACAGCCTGCACCGGACACCCCGGCCCACACTCCGGCCCAAACCACTCCCCCAGAGGATGACACCAGTGGCTGGGACATGGATCTGGTCGTGACGTCGCAAAAGCGAGCCACCAGTCTGCAAAAGGTCCCGTTCTCGGTTTCAGCCTTGACCGGCGATCAGGCCCGCGACTTGAGCGCAAAAAACCTCGTCGACCTCAGCCGTAACGTGGCAGGCCTTGCCATTGCCGACCTCGGGCCGGGCGTGAACATGGTGGCGATCCGGGGCCTGAGCTCTGGTCAGGTTGTCCGTGACGAGTCGTCCCGCAAGGAAACGGTCGGTATCTATCTCGATGAATCAGCCATTTCTTTGCCGCTGTTTACGCCGGACCTAGACCTGTTTGATTTCGCCCGCGTCGAAACCCTTCGTGGCCCACAAGGCACCCTCTTCGGGGCCGGATCCTTGGGCGGCACCCTTCGTCTGATCACCAAGCCGGTTAAGATGAACAGCTTTGAGTCGGTCCTGGAAGCCGACATCAGCAAGGTGATGGACGGCAGTAACGGCTATGGCCTCAAGGGCATGGTCAATATGCCCCTGATCGATGACAAACTCGCACTGCGCGCCGTGGCCTATCACAACGACCTTGCGGGCTATGTCGATGCCTGGGGCAAGACTGGTGGCAAGGTTGAGGACGTGAACAGCGGCCTGCGTCAGGGCTATCGGATCGCGGCGGAATTCCGCCCCCACCATAGCCTGACGCTAATCCCGCGCATCGTTTATAACAAGACGGACATGGACGGCTATCCGCGCATGGAAGTGTTTAACATCTTCCGAAATCCGCACACAACCACCCGTCCGGCAGCCAACTTTGGTGATCTTGAGCAATACCGTCAAATCAAGGAAGGGCTATTCGATGAAACCTTCCTGGCGGATCTCAACATTAACTATGACATGGGCCGCTTGTCGCTGACCTCTGTCACCTCTTTCCTCGACCGCGACATCAACATGCTCCAGGACGGCACCGCCCTTACAAGCCAAGTGACCGCTGTCGCTGTCGGCATTCCAGCTTCGGCCGGGATAGATGCGCCGCTGCACAACCAATCAACTCTTGAAGCCTTCTCCCAGGAATTCCGCCTCAGCACCAACACCACCGACGGCCTACAATGGGTGCTCGGGGCTTTCTATACCAAGCAAAAAAAGGGCTTTGGACAACGTGCTGAGGCCAAAGGTTTTGAAGCCGCCTTCAACGCCCAGACTAATGCGGGCCTCAGCACCGCAGCGCTCTCAGCGCCCCTGTCGAGCGACCGCGACGTCTTGTTCATCTCGGACTTTGATATCGACTTTAATCAGATCGCCATCTTCGGCGAAGCTAACTACAGCTTTACTGACAAGCTGACCGGGACCATGGGTCTGCGCTGGTACAAGTACGAAGAAGACCGCAACGCCATCATCGCGGGCTTCCTCAATGACGGCCCGACCCCGACCAACCTGCGTAAGCGCTCGACCGAGGACAAGGGCTTTTCGCCCCGCTTTATCCTCTCCTATGCTGCCACCGATAACATCAGCGTCAACGTCCAGGCGTCGCGCGGCTTCCGCCTCGGCGGCATCAACGATCCGCTCAGCGACACCCTCTGCGCCGCCGACCGCACCGCCCTGGGTGGCCGGGACATTGAAAAATACGACAGCGAAACTGCTACCAACTACGAAATTGGCCTGAAATCCAAGCTGGCCGGTGGCAAGGTTACCTTCAACGCTGCCGCCTATCAGATCGACAGCAAGGACATGCAGGTTTCGGTGCGCCTCGCCTGCTCTTCGACCATTATCCTCAACGTCCCCAAAGCCCGCTCGCGTGGCTTCGAGCTCGAGGTGGCGGCCAGCCCGACTCGCAACCTCAACCTCGGGGCTTCGGTCGGTTATAATGATGCTGAGGTCACCAGCGGGGTAGGCTACTCCGGCATCACCAAGGGCATGCGCCTGCCGACCGCGCCCAAGCTTCAGGCTTC
>JBKBWB010000406.1:0-1558 GCA_046289215.1 Asticcacaulis sp.
GGTATAGGACACAAGGGCGACGGCTGTGACCGTTCCGGCCGCCAGTAACCCCGGCAAGGCTTCGGGCAGGAGGGTTCCGAATACGATCTGGTGCGGTCTAGCTCCCATCGCCTGACTGGCCTCGATGACTCCGTGATCGACTTCCTTGAGGGCCGCTTCAACCAAGCGGGCAAAAAACGGCGCGGTCCCAATGACGAGCGGAACGATGGCCCCCTGAACCCCCAGTGACGTCCCGACCAGTGCGACAGTGACCGGTATGAGCAGAATCAGCAGGATCACAAAGGGGACAGCCCGCAGGATATTGACCATCAACCCCAGCCCGGCATGCAAAGCCGGCGCGGCCAACAGCCGCCCACGCGCCGTCAGATAGAGGATAACCCCCAAGGGCAGCCCGATCGCCAGTGTCAACACCAAGGCACCACCGAGCATAAGCAAGGTGTCCAAAGTCGCTTGAAGCAACTCGGCCAGGTCCACATTCGGGGCAAATTTTTGCCGATATTCGGAAAGCGTTTGCAAGGTAGGGCTCATGCTAAGGCCTCCACAATCACATCTGACTGCTCAAGCCGGGCCAGGGCTTCGGCCTTATCAGGCCCAGACAGAGCCACATGCAGCTGGCCATACGGGGTCGTTTTGATCTGGCTGATCCGGCCCGACAGAATCGTAAAGCGCACATCCAAGGCCCGGAATACATCGGACAATACAGGCTCCAGCGTGCGCGCCCCATAGAAAGTCAGGCGATAAAGCCCGCCCTCAATACGGACCCCATCGGGCATCTGATCACGGCTGTCGGCCTGCAGAAATTGTCGGGTCAGGCCCGTTTTGGGATGAAGAAACACATCGGCCACAGGGCCGCTTTCAACCACCCGCCCCCGGTCCATTACGGCCACCTGATCGCACACCTGACGGACAACATCCATTTCATGAGTGATAAGGACAACCGTTAGCCCAAGCTCTTGGTTGAGCTCATGAATAAGCTTTAAAATTTCGTGGGTTGCTTCCGGATCAAGCGCGCTAGTGGCCTCATCACAGAGCAAAATATCCGGAGAATTCGCCAAAGCGCGCGCTATGCCGACGCGCTGCTTTTGCCCCCCAGACAACTGAGAGGGATATTTGTTAGCATGGTCCGACAGGCCCACACGCTCCAGGAGCTGGGCCACGCGGGTGCGGATTTGGTCAGAGGAATAGCCCCCGGCCAGGGTCATGGCATAGGCAATGTTCTGGGCCGCGGTGCGAGAGGATAACAAGCCGAAATGCTGGAAGATCATGCCAATGCGTTGGCGCAGCTTCGACAGATCCCGGGCCGATAGGGCCATGACATCCGCCCCATCAACCCAGACCTGCCCAGAAGTCGGACGTTCAAGGCCGTTGATCAACCGCACGAGCGTCGATTTACCCGCACCCGAAGCCCCGATCACGCCAAAAACCTGCCCCTTGGGCAATTCCAACGTCACCGCATCAACGGCGGTCTGGTCGCGTTCGCGCGAAGAATAGACTTTCGAAACGGCTTCAAACCGGATCATAAAACGCCTGCCTTTGACGGGATGGCCCCAAAGTTTGG
>JBKBWB010000042.1:0-10688 GCA_046289215.1 Asticcacaulis sp.
CCCGGTGACCGTGTTGAGGTCTATCTGGAGCGTGTCGAAAACGCGATGGGCGAAGCGGTCATCAGCCGCGACAAGGCCCGCCGCGAAGAAGCCTGGACCCGTCTGGAAGCCGTGTTCGAGCGCGCTGAGCCGGTGATGGGGACCCTCGTGGGTCGCGTCAAGGGCGGCTTCACCGTTGACCTCGGCGGCGCTTCGGCCTTCCTGCCGGGCTCGCAAGTGGACATCCGTCCGGTTCGCGACGTCGGCCCGCTCATGGGCAAGGAACAGCCCTTCGCCATCCTTAAGATGGACCGTCCGCGCGGCAACATCGTCGTCTCGCGTCGTGCGATCCTCGAAGAAGCCCGTGCCGAGCAGCGCACCGAGCTCGTCGGCCAGCTGGCTGAGGGCGAGATCCGCGAAGGCGTGGTCAAGAACATCACCGACTACGGTGCGTTCGTGGACCTCGGCGGCATCGACGGCCTGCTGCACGTCACCGACATGTCGTGGAAGCGCGTGTCGCATCCGTCGCAAGTTCTGGCCGTTGGCGACAGCGTCAAGGTTCAGATCATCAAGATCAACCCGGACACCCAGCGCATCAGCCTCGGCATGAAGCAGCTGCAAACCGATCCGTGGGACGGCGTCGAAGCCAAATACCCGGTCGGCACCAAGTTCTCGGGCCGCATCACCAACATCACCGACTACGGCGCCTTTGTTGAGCTGGAGCCGGGCGTTGAAGGTCTGGTGCACGTCTCGGAAATGTCCTGGACCAAGAAGAACGTCCACCCGGGCAAGATCGTTTCCACCTCGCAAGAAGTGGACGTCATCGTGCTCGACGTCGACGCCTCCAAGCGCCGCGTGTCGCTGGGCCTGAAGCAGGCTCAAGACAATCCGTGGGATGCCTTCGTGAAGGCGCACCCGGTCGGCTCGACCGTCGAGGGCGAAGTCAAGAACGCCACCGAGTTCGGCCTGTTCATCGGTCTCTAAAACGAAATCGACGGCATGGTGCACCTGTCGGATCTCGACTGGAACGCTTCGGGTGAAGAAGCCATTGCCCGCTACAAGAAGGGCGATGTGGTCAAGGCCCGCGTGCTCGACGTCGACATCGAAAAAGAGCGCATCAGCCTCGGCATCAAGCAACTCGCGGCCGATCCGATGGCCGAAGACACCTTCCGCAAGGGCCAGACCGTCACCGTGGAAGTCATCGAAGTCACCAGCGGTGGCCTCGAAGTCCGCTTCGGCGACGAGAACGCCCCGATGACCGCCTTCGTGCGTAAGTCGGACCTGTCGCGTGACCGTGGCGAACAGCGCGTTGAGCGTTTCGCTGTCGGCGACCGCGTCGATGCCCAGATCACCAACGTCGACAAGGCCTCGCGCCGCGTTTCGCTGTCGATCAAGGCTCTGGAAATGGCCGAAGAAAAAGAGGCCATCGAGGCCTACGGCAGCCAGGACTCGGGCGCTTCGCTCGGCGATATCCTCGGGGCCGCTCTGCGCGAGAAAGCCTCGAAAGACTAAGCTTGCGCTTGTCTGAATGAAATGACCCCCACAGGACCTTCCTGTGGGGGTTTTTTCATGCTTTGAGGTCGATTTCATCTGTTAATCTTGTGCCAGCCCCTTGATCTCGCAAACGATTTCCAGCACCCTTGTTATATCAGCGGGAGTTTCCCCATGCTCAAATCAGAACTTATAAACCAGCTGGCCGAAGAAAATCCGCATATCGCCCATCGGGATGTCGAGCGGATCGTCAATCTGATTTTCGAACAGATGATCACCACTCTGGAACATCAGGGGCGCGTCGAACTGCGCGGCTTTGGCGCTCTGTCCGTGCGTGCCCGACCGGCGCGGGCTGGTCGCAACCCGCGCACCGGTGAACCGGTCTCTGTCCCGGCCAAGGCTGTCCCGTTCTTCAAGAGCGGCAAGGAACTGCGCGAGCGTCTCAATCTATCGGGCGATGCCAACGATTGATCTGAACCTTTTGTGGGGGATGCGCGTTTCCTGCTGACCGGCGCTTGGCCGGACCCATCATCATTTTCCGGGGGACCCCATGAGCCTGGCTCAGGAATTCAAGACCTTTATCATGCGCGGGAACGTTGTTGATCTCGCGGTTGGTGTGATCATCGGCGCCGCGTTCGGCAAGATCGTCACCAGCCTCGTCGATCACATCATCATGCCGCCGCTCGGGCTGTTGATTGGCGGCATCGACTTTTCGCATATGAAATGGGTGCTCAAGGCCGCAGACCCCACGGTCGCCGGCAGTACCGCTGTCGCTCTGGAATATGGCCTGTTTATCAACACGCTCATCCAGTTCCTGATCATTTCCTTTGCCATCTTCTGGGTGGTCAAAGTGATGAATATGGCCATGAAAAAGGACGAAGCCCCGGCAGAGCCGCCTGCCCCGTCGGCCACCGAAGTCCTGCTCGCCGAAATCCGCGATGCCCTGAAGGCAAAACCCTAAGTCTTAAGCTTGGGTCTAGTCCAGATCCTCGGCTGTAACGTCGGGTTCGGCTTCGGCCGGACCCGGCTCAAAAACGAGGATATCGCCCGGTTGGCAGTTCAGCTCCCGGCACAGGGCATCCAGAGTACTGAACCGGATCGCCCGCGCCTTGCCCGTCTTCAGGATGGACAAATTGGCCAAGGTCACGCCAACGCGATCAGCCAGCTCGGTCAGCGACATTCGTCGCTCGACAAGAATCCGGTCTAACTGAATACGTATCGGCATCGGGCACCCACGGCAAACCTAACTGAACTGTCTTAAGCGTTGTTGGGATCAGATCGTCAACTCGGATTCCCGCCTCAGGCGTGCCCCCTCTCGGAACACTTCGGCCAGAACGAACACGACGAGGACGGAAAACCAGGTCGTCACGGCTCGAATGCCATAGCCGGGCTCAAGCTGGACCGCGGTCATCATCGACGCCGCCACACGCGTGGCATAGCCAAACAATTCGACCCCCGCCAGCAACATTCCGATCAATCGAAGCCGCCTCACATTGCGAGGGTGGAACGGATCCCCTGCGGCCAACGTATCAAAAATCCTTCGCAATAGGCCGACAGTTACGACAAACCCACCCAGTGAAACCATGAAAGCCAGCATCACGCCACCGAGCATGACCCCTGGAAGAGGCATGGCCTGTCCACTTTGAACAATCTGGGCCGTAAACTTGGACTCCAATTCAGGCAAGGCCAGAATCAGCAGTGTGCCGAGCAGGGTTAGGCCTAATAGGCCCCATAGCATCCAATAGACGACATCCAGCGCTGTTTTCAGCAGGCTGGAGACCGATCCGGGTCCCATTGCGCGCATATATGCCTCCCGTACGCGGGGCATCCCCCGCAGCCTTTGGCAATGACAGTGACGAGGTCGCTACAAAAAAGAAAGTCCCCCCGATACTGGCAAACCGGGGGGACAGGTGTGAGGAAAACGCAGCACAGAAAAAACACCCTCCCCCGAACGGGGCCATAGCCGAAGCCGGGGCAGCGGGTTATTGCATCAGCAGTGCAATCGCACCCAGTGCCACAGACCCGATGCCCACCACGGCGATCAGAGCCATCGAAACCTTGTCCAGTACTTCCATAAACGTCGTCATTGTCGTCTCCTTGGGTCAATCCCCGGACCATCCGGGGGAAAATTGGGGTCGGCGGACCAGTTTGGTCCGTTTCGCAAGTGCGAAGGCATTTCGTCCGCCCTTGTTGATATTCAATACGGGTTTTCCGTTATTCAATCAAATTACATATTGATTATCGATATTACTCTTTTGCAATGCATGGAAACTCTGTAAGGAACCTGACAAAATGGACACCAATGCAAACCCCACGCGTCTAACCCTACCGGCAGGCACAAAACTGGTCGCGGCGACCCACAATCCGGGCAAGGCGCGCGAGATCGGGGCATTGCTGGAGGGCCGGTTCGAGGTCCTGACGGCCGCCAGCCTGGCGATCCCTGAGCCCGAAGAGACCGAAACCACCTTTGTCGGGAATGCCGTGCTCAAGGCCCGCCATGCGGCACGCGTCAGTGGCATGATAGCGCTGGCCGATGATTCCGGCCTCAGTGTGGTCGGCCTTAACGGCGATCCAGGGGTTTTGTCGGCCCGGTGGGGTGGACCGGAAAAAGACTTCGCCCTCGCCATGCGTCGAATCGAAACGGCGCTGAATGAGGCCGGGACAGACGATCGTCGTGCCTTTTTCAGCTGCGCCCTTGCCGTGGCCTGGCCGGATGGGCCGGTGGTCGCCTTTGAGGGTCAGATCCACGGCACTCTGACTTTTCCGCCGCGCGGGGATCGCGGCTTTGGTTATGACCCGATCTTTGTCGCTGACGGCGAGACCCGCACCTTTGCGGAAATGGACCCCGCGGAAAAAGACGCGATCAGCCACCGCGCTCGTGCCTTTGCCCAGCTCCGGGCGGCGCTGTTTTGAGCGGGGCTCCCGGCCAATCCGCGCCGGATCTGGCGCTCCCAGATTTAGCGCTCTATGTGCACTGGCCCTACTGCGCGCGGATCTGCCCCTATTGCGACTTTAATGTTGTTCGCGACAGGGGACGGACCGAGGAACAACAGGCCCTAGTCCGGGCGATCTGTATCGACATCCGCACCCAGGCGGAACGGATTGGCCCACACACCCTGCGCACCGTGTTCTTTGGTGGGGGCACGCCATCGCTGTTGCCGCCTGAAGGGGTGGCCACGATCCTTGAAACCGCACGGTCTGTGTTCAGCGGACCCGGACCAGACGAAGTCTCGCTGGAGGCCAACCCCACCGACGCCGAGGCGGCGCGCTTTTCAGCCCTGGCTCAGGCGGGGGTGACGCGCCTGTCTCTGGGCCTTCAGGCACTTGAGGATGACGCCCTTAGGTTTCTCGGTCGCAACCACAGTGCCGCCGAAGCCCTTCGTGCGGCGGAGCTGGCGGCGCGCCTGTTTCCCCGTTTGTCGGTCGATCTGATCTATGCCCGCCCCAGCCAGACCCCGGCAGAGTGGGCAAAGGAGCTGCAGACGGCCATCGCCTTGGGGGCGGGTCACCTGTCGCCCTATCAACTGACCATCGAACAGGGCACGGCGTTTGAGCGTGCGGTGCTGCGAGGCCGGATCGTGCCCTGTGACGAGGACCTGAGTGCCGATCTCTACGAGACCACCCAAGCGACCCTCAGCGAGGCCGGGTTTGAGGCCTATGAGGTGTCCAACCATGCCCGCTCCCCCGCCGACCTTGCCCTGCATAATCTGCGGATCTGGCAGGGGGTCAGCTATGTCGGGGTCGGTCCGGGCGCCCATGGCCGAATCCCGTGGGAAGGCGGTGGCCGTCATGCCACGGTCGCGGCCCCCGGCATTGGTGACTATATTGCCCGGGTGGACCAAACCGGCACCGGCTTTTCCGAGATCACCGCCTATAGCCCCGCCGATACGGCCGAAGAGGCCTTATTGATGGGTCTTCGCCTGCGGGACGGTCTGGCCTGGTCCCGGATTGCACCGCTGGGCCTCGACATAGACACCCCGTCGCTGATCGCCTTTGAGACGGACGGACTGCTGCTGCGCACCCCCGAGGCCCTGATCGCCACGGATAAGGGGCGTCAGGTCCTCAACCGCCTGCTGCTCGAAATCCTCGCCTCCGCCCCGGCTTCCCGTTAGGATCGCCCCATGAGCGCCTCTGATCCCCTGTTTCGCCTGTCGCCCCCCCCGCCTCGTCCCGTGACGCCTGGTCTTTATCTCGTAGCCACGCCCATCGGCAATTTGCGGGACATAACCCTGAGAGCGCTGGACGTGCTCAGTGCGGCGGATCTGGTGCTGGCTGAGGACACTCGGGTCACCGCCAAGCTGATGTCGGCCTATGGGTTGAAAAAGCCGCTGCTGCGCTATGATGACCACGCGGGCGATCAAGCCGTGCCGCGCGTTCTAGCCGCCCTGGCCGACGGACAGGTGGTGGCCCAGGTCTCAGATGCCGGAACGCCCTTGGTCTCCGATCCCGGCTATGGCTTGGTCAAGGCGGTGGTCGAGGCGGGTCATGCCCTGCACCCCATTCCCGGCCCATCGAGTGTGCTCGCGGCCCTCAGCGTGGCGGACCTGCCGACCGATCGCTTCAGCTTTGCCGGCTTTGCCCCGGCCAAGAGCAGCGCCCGACGCACCTTTTTTGAGAGCTTGAGCCACCACAGCGGCACGCTGGTGCTGTTCGAAAGCGGGCCGCGCTTGCGGGCCAGTCTCGAAGACATGCTGGCGGTCTTTGGTGACCGACCGGCCGCCGTGGCGCGCGAACTGACCAAGCTCTATGAGACCTGTGTGCGCGGCCCCCTGTCCGCTCTGATTACGGATCCCCGGCTGGACGCGCCCAAGGGCGAGATTGTCGTGTTGATCGGTCCCGGCGCCCGCGAAACCCTCGATGAGGCCCAGATCGAAGCGGCGCTCAAAGAAGCCTTAACCCGCCTATCCCCCGCCGAGGCCGCCACCGAAATCGCCAAGGCGACCGGCACCCCGCGCAAGGTTCTGTATAGACAGGCGCTCGCGCTTCAGGGCCGCGCATGACGCCCAAACGGTCCCGGACGCGCAAAGGCCAGACCGCCTATCGCGCCGGGCACCGGATCGAATGGCTGGCCCTGATCTGGCTGATGCTCAAGGGCTACCGGATCCTCGGGTTTCGCCTCAAGACCCCCGGTGCAGAAATCGACCTTCTGGCGGTCTCCGGCACCCGGCTAGTGGTCGTCGAGGTCAAGGCCCGCCGCACCCTCATTGAGGCGCTGGAAGCTTTAGGGCCTGATCAGCAGACCCGCCTGTTGCGTGCCGCCACCGACCTGATCGCGCGCCACCCGCGCTTAGCGCCCCGGCGTGCGGGCGAAACGCCGCTCAAGGCCCGTTTGGATCTGATGGCCTTTTGCCCCGGACGTTGGCCGGTGCATGTGCGTGATATCGGCGCATCGGAATTCCGTTAAACCTTACCCCTTGTAATCCGCTCTCCGGGACGGCACCTGTAGGGTCCAATCAGGAGCCGCCCATGACCTCTGTCGCCCCCCTGCGCATCGCCGTTCAGATGGACCCGATCGAGGCGGTCAATATCGCTTCGGACACGACCTTTCACCTGATGATGGCGGCCCAGGCGCGCGGGCACAGCCTTTGGGTCTATGGCCCGCGAGACTTGTCGCTGGAAAACGGCCGCGTCAGCGCCCGTGCCCGCAAGATTACCCTCCGGGCCGAGCGCGGCAATCATGTCAGCGCCGACACCCCCGAAACGCTCGATCTGCACACGCTGGACGTGGTGCTGATGCGCCAGGATCCGCCCTTTGACATCGGCTACATTACCGCGACCTATCTGCTGGAGCGTTTAAGCCCCGAGGTGCTGGTGCTCAATGACCCCCGCAGCGTGCGCGATTGCCCGGAAAAGCTGTTTGCCACGGAATTCCCGGACCTGCAGCCACCGACCCTGATTTCTGCGGATCCCGTTGCCCTGCATGACTTTCATGCCCGCCATGGGGATGTGATCCTCAAGCCGCTGCATGGCATGGCCGGATCCGGGGTAATCCGCCTCAAGGCTGGAGATCCAAACCTCGATGCCTTGCTGGAAATGCACAGCGCTCTTGGCAAGGAACCGGTGGTGCTCCAGGCCTTTATTCCCGCGGTGAGCGCCGGGGATAAACGGATTATTCTCATTGGCGGGGAGCCGGTCGGCGCGATCAACCGTGTACCCCCCAAGGGGGCTGTGCGCTCCAATCTGCGGGTCGGCGGCACCGCCGAGGCCGTAACACTCACGGACCGCGACCGTGAGATCTGCGCCAGGCTGGGTCCTGTACTTCGCGATCGCGGCTTGTGGTTCGTCGGTATCGATGTCATCGGCGACTATCTGACCGAGATCAATGTGACATCGCCCACAGGTGCGGTACAACTCAAGGACTTTACCGGTATCGATGCCGGTCAAATCCTCTGGGAACGGATCGAAGGACTGCGTTCGCATCGCCCTGACTGAATGGGATTAAGAGTTAATCCCGGTTAAGCTTGAGTCGGTTTTGTCATAAAAACTGATTTTGTTCCCACTGCGTTCTTGCAATGTCCCGCCGTTTACCTTAGGCTGTGGATAAGTCTTGGGTGGGGCTCTTCGCATGACCGTCTCGATTTCGACCGTCGCTTTTGACGGAATCGATGCTCGCCGCGTCGAGGCCGAGGTTCAACTCACAAGTGGGCAAGTCACCTTTTCCGTGGTCGGATTAGGTGACAAGGCCGTGGCCGAAAGCCGTGAGCGCGTGCGGGGCGCCTTTGCCGGCATGGGCTTGTCTCTTCCTGGCAAACGGATTGTTGTCAACCTGGCCCCGGCGGACCTGCCTAAGGAAGGGGCCCATTATGACCTGCCGATTGCCCTGATCCTGATGGGCAGCATGGGCCTGTTTCCACCGGATCTGTTGCGCGAATGGGTCGCTGTCGGCGAGCTGAAGCTCGATGGCCAGATCGCCCCCATCAGCGGAGCCCTGCCCGCCGCCATCGCCGCCAACAGTTTTGGGCTTGGCCTGATCTGCCCCGAAGCCAATGGCCCCGAAGCGGCCTGGGCCGGGGACACCCGCATTCTGGCCCCGGCCTCGCTGGTGGCCCTGATCAACCACTTCAAGGGCCTGCAAATCCTCAGCGCGCCCACCCCCGGCCCCGTGGCCGCCGACCCGGATGCGCCGGACCTTGTCGACGTCAAGGGCCAGGAACAGGCCAAGCGCGCGCTCGAAGTCGCCGCTGCCGGAGGGCATAATCTCTTGTTCACCGGCCCGCCGGGATCGGGCAAATCGATGATGGCCCAGCGATTGCCCGGGATCCTGCCGCCCCTGACCGCGACGGAGCTGCTGGAAACCTCCATGGTCTGGTCACTGGCGGGCCTGATTGCCCGGGGGACCCTCACCCGCGCCCGCCCGTTCCGCGCCCCGCACCATTCCGCCAGCATGGCCGCCCTGACCGGCGGGGGCATTCGCGCCAAACCGGGCGAGGTGTCCCTGGCCCACAACGGCGTCTTGTTCCTTGATGAGCTGCCGGAATATAGCGTTCAGGCCCTCGATAGCCTGCGCCAGCCGCTAGAGACCGACCAGGTGATCGTGGCCCGGGCCAACCACCATGTCCGCTATCCGGCCCGCGTACAGCTGGTGGCGGCCATGAACCCCTGCCGCTGTGGCTATGGCGGACCAGGCAAGGGGGCCTGTGGCAAGGCCCCGCGCTGCCAGCGGGACTATCAGGGCCGGGTGTCCGGACCGCTGATGGACCGGATCGATCTTCAGATTGATGTCCCGGCGGTCACGGCGGCGGACATGAGCCTGCCACCGCCGCGCGAAACCAGCGTCAATGTGGCCGCGCGCGTCGCCCGCGCCCGCCAGCACCAGCAAGACCGCGCTGCCCGCTTAGGCCTTGGCGACATCAGCGGCCTCAATGCCCGCCTACAGGGTCAGGCGCTGGAGACCGCCTGTCCGCTCAGCCCCGACGCCCGCCAGCTTTTAAGCCGCGCCGCCGAGGCCACGGGCCTGACCGCCCGGGGCTGGACCCGCACCCTGCGCCTTGCCCGCACCCTCGCCGACCTCGATGACAGCGAAACCGTGCACCGGACCCACCTCGCCGAAGCCCTGATCTACCGCAAAGCCGCCCCTGCGGGTGCGCCGCTCAGCGCCCCTTAACGCTTTTGGGCTAGAGCTGTGGACGGTTTCGACGGGGAGTGCGTTATGTCCACAGGGGGTCCGGTCTCTGACACAGCAGAAAGCCGCTTAAGGGCGCGCGAAGACTTTCTCAAGCTGATGAGCCACGAGATCCGCACCCCCCTCAATGGCGTGATGGGCATGCTGGGGCTGTTGTCCCGCACGGCGCTCGACAGCGAGCAACAGGCCTATGTGCGCAATGCCCGCGATTGCGGCGACCATCTCCTGACCCTCGTCAATGCCCTCTTGGACTATGCCAAGATCGAGGCGGGCAAACTCGAACTCGAAGACGGCCCTGTGGATCTGGAGGCCCTGCTCCAGGGGGTGTGCGAGCTACTTAGCCCCCGCGCGCACGAGAAAAACATCGAGCTTATTCAGGCGCTTGGCCCCGGACCGGCCCGGATCCTCGGAGACGAGGGGCGCTTGCGCCAGATCCTGTTCAACCTGGCAGGCAATGCGGTCAAGTTCACACAGACCGGCGGCGTAGCCATCCTGGCCGAGACCGACGGGGCACGGGTCCACTTTAGCGTCCGCGACACCGGCCCCGGTATTCCCGAAGAGGCGCGCGAGCGGATCTTTGAGGAATTTGGCCATGCCGACGCCGCCGATGCCTCGCGCCACGGCGGGGCGGGCCTCGGGCTGGCGGTGGTTCGCCGCCTCGTCGAGGCGATGGACGGGGAACTGGGTCTTGACAGCACCCCCGGCGCGGGCAGCACCTTTTGGTTTTCCCTGCCCCTTCGCCCTATCGAGACCGAGAACGCCAAGGCCCCCGGACTTTTGGCGACTCCAGTGCGGATCCACAGCCCCAATCCGGTCCTGCGCGACGGGGCAGCCCGCCAGATCCAGACCAGCGGGGGTTTGGTACGAGGTGAACAGGATCCGGCGCATCCAGAGGCCGTGCTGCTCGCCGACCGTTCCGCTTTTGAGGGCCCCACGCCCCGCCCCGAGGGCTATGGCGGGGCGCTGATTCTGTTGCGTCCGGAAGATCGCGATGAAATCCCCGGCTGGCGGGCCGCCGGATGGGATGGCTATCTAATTAAACCCCTGCGGCGCAGTTCGCTGGTGGCTCGGATCCGCGCCTGTCTGGCTCCGGTGG
>JBKBWB010000407.1:0-1509 GCA_046289215.1 Asticcacaulis sp.
CGGTAACGCTCGCCATGGCCGTTCAAGCCTCCTTATGCTTACAGAGGGACTGTTTGCCGCAGGAACGGTTAAGAGCTGTTTACGATCCGCCCTTCGGGTTAGCCTTTGCGAAAGGTATTTGATGGCCCATAAGCATCCCATGACCCAGTCTGATCCGAACCTGTCCGCGTCGTCTGACCGTTCCGCCGGGGTTTCGACCTATGATGTGATTATCGCCGGGGCCGGCATGGCCGGAGCGACCCTGGCTCTGGCCCTCGAACAGGGCGGCATACGGCCGCTGCTGATCGACAAAATCCCGATGGCGGACCAACTGGAGCCCCATTACGACGGGCGCGCTTCGGCAATTGCCTATTCTTGTTTCCGCCAGTGGCAGGCCCTTGGCCTTGGGCCGGATCTGGAGCCCCACGCCGGGCGCATTGACCAGATTCTGGTGACGGATGGCCACCATCCGGGGGCCTCGCGCCGGGTCACCACGCCCGTCTATCTGCGCTTTGATGCCGAAGAGATCGCAGCCCGGTCTGAGGGCGAACCCATGGGCTGGATGCTGGAAAACCGCCACACCCGCTTTGCCCTGCATGCGGCCCTGAAGCGCAAAGGCATTCCTGTTCTGGCACCGGATCATCTGATCGAGGTGATCCCGGATGCGGGTGGGGTCACGGTTAAACTGGCCTCAGGCACAGAACTTCGGGCCGCCCTGTTGGTGGGGTCCGAAGGGCGCGCCTCCTTTGTCCGGGATCAGGCCGGGATCGGCACCACGGGCTGGGACTACAAACAATCGGCGGTGGTGACCACCGTGCACATGTCGCGTCCTCACGGTAACACCGCCCACGAGTTTTTCCTGCCGGGCGGTCCGTTTGCCATTCTGCCTTTGACGGACAATCGCGCCAACATCGTCTGGACGGAAGCCCGCGACAAGGCTGCCGCCCTTAAGGCCATGCCCGAAGAGGCGTTTTTGTCCCTTCTGATGCGACGCTTTGGCGAACATCTGGGCGATGTCACTCTGGTCAGCCCACGTTTTCACTATCCCCTGTCGCTGAAACTGGCGGATCGGGTAATCGCACCGCGCACCGTGCTGCTTGGCGATGCCGCCCATGGCGTGCATCCCATTGCCGGTCAGGGGCTTAATCTGGGCCTCAAGGATGTGGCGGCGCTGGCGGAAACCCTGACCGAGGCGCTGCGGAGCGGCGAAGATATCGGCAGCCCGTTGGTGCTGGACCGCTACGCTCAGTGGCGCCAATTTGACACTGTAACCCTGTCACTGGGCATGGATCTGTTTGTCTGGCTGTTTTCCAACGACAATCCCCTCATCCGGGCTGTCCGGGGTGCGGGTGTGGCGGTGGTCAATCAGATCGGCCCGGCCCGGCGCTTTTTCATGCAAGAAGCGGGTGGGGCGGTTGGCGATCTGCCGCGTCTGTTGCGAGGGCAACGGGTCTAGCCGGATCCTCAGTCTTCGAGGCGGCGGGCTTCATCGGCCAGCATGATCGGCACGCCGTCCCGGATCGGATAGGC
>JBKBWB010000408.1:0-1503 GCA_046289215.1 Asticcacaulis sp.
GTCGCCGCCGCCCTTGGAAACGGTTTGGAGCAAAAGCTGTGACGGTTGCCCGCATTGATGCCTGTTTCAGCGCCCTGAAGGCGCAAAACAAAGCCGCGTTCATTGCCTATGTCATGGCCGGTGATCCGGATCCGGCCACCAGTGCCACGATCCTCGATGGCCTTGTCACCGCCGGAGCCGATCTGATCGAAGTGGGCTTTCCCTTCTCGGATCCGATGGCCGAAGGGCCGACCATCCAGCTCGCCTCCCAGCGCGCCCTCGAAGCCGGCATGACCCTGCGCAAGGTGCTGGACATGGTAGCCGATTTCCGCACCCGTCATGCCGATGTGCCGGTGATCCTGATGGGCTACCTCAACCCGGTCCTGTCGTTTGGCTTTGACGCTTTTGCCGCCGAGGCCGCAAAGGCCGGGGTGGACGGAGTAATTATCGTCGATTGCCCGCCCGAAGAGGCCGATCCGCTGATTGATGCCCTCGATCAGCATCAACTGGCCTTGATCCGTTTGGCCGCCCCCACCACCGACGATGCGCGCCTGCCGCGTGTGATCCAGCGCACGTCGGGCTTCCTCTATTACGTCTCGGTCGCCGGTGTGACCGGGGTCAAGGAAGCGGACGCCGCCGGGATTGCGCCAGCCGTGGCCCGTGTCCAGGCCGCCTCAGGCTTGCCGGTCGCGGTCGGGTTTGGCATCAAGACGCCGGAGCGGGCCGCAGAAATCGCCCGCATTGCCGATGCCGCCGTGGTGGGATCCGCCCTCGTAGACGACATCGCCCAGTCGATAGCACGCCATGAACCGGCCCATAAGGCTGTCCTTGAACGGGCCACAGTTCTGGCCCAGGCTGTGCATACAGCCCGCGTAAACGCTTAAATACGGAGCCAGACATGGCCGACAAACACGCCGATGCCTCGAAACCGTCCAACCGGAGCTCTGACCGGGGCGGGTGGCTGTCCAAAATTGCACCGGGTGTGCGCAAGCTGGTTCCGAACAAGCGGGACATGCCAGAAAACCTCTGGGTGAAGTGCCCGGACACCGGCGAAATGATCTATCGCTCGGACCTCGAAGCCGCATTGTGGGTCACCCCCGCCGGACGGCATATGCGGATCGGCGCGTCTCAGCGTCTGCGCTTCACCTTTGACAACGAGACCTTTGAGGCCCTGCCGACCCCGCCGGTCGCCGAAGATCCGCTGAATTTCTCCGACGGCAAGCCGTACCGCGAGCGTCTGGCGGCGGCGCGCAAATCCACCGGAAACACCGACGCCATGGCCATTGGCTATGGTGAAATCGCCGGACAGGCGGCTGTTGTGATCGTCCAGGACTTTGCCTTCATGGGCGGATCGCTCGGCATGGCTGCGGGTGAGGCGTTTATCGCCGCCGCCCAGGCCGCCGTGGCCCGCAACTGTGCGCTGGTGATCTTTACCGCCGCAGGCGGTGCTCGGATGCAAGAGGGCACGCTGTCGCTGATGCAGATGGCCCGCACCACCCTGGCCATTCAGGACCTGAAAAAGGC
>JBKBWB010000043.1:0-10348 GCA_046289215.1 Asticcacaulis sp.
GGGGCCTGGAGTCACTGGGCCGATTACAGCCTCAATGATCTGTGTCCGGCCAATGTCTGGCCGCCCTTGCCTCGCACCACGCCCGGAGCCTGTTCATGAATGCCCCCACGCCGGTCCAAACCGGGGCTGTACGACTAACGCCCTCGGTTCATCCTGCTCCGGCCCGACTGGTGACCCGTAAGCTGTTTGTCACCGGTCTCACCCTTGAAGCCAGCATCGGCATCTATGCCCACGAACATAGCCAGCGTCAGCCTCTGGTCATCGATGTGGAGATGGATTCGACCCTCCATGCCATCAGTGACCTGAACGACACCATCAACTATGAAACCGTCGTCACTGCGGCACGCGCCCAGATCGAAGCGGGGCATATCGAACTGGTTGAGACCTTTGCCGAAGATCTGGCCCAAACCCTGATGGCAGATCCCCGGGCCATTCGCGTGCGCGTCCGGATCAGTAAGCCCAAAGCCCTCGCCGGGACGACAGGGGCCGGATGCGAAGTGGAAATGAGCCGCGACTAAAGCTCGCTCAGTGTCCATGGGATCCTGACAAAGGTTTCACATGTTGTGCGTTGCAAAAGCCCGGATTTCAGGTGACTCTCAATCCTGAAATGAATGGAGGCGACTATGACCGACGCTACACAGGACCCTAAACCTGAGACGCCCCAAGAGCCCTCTGGGTCAGAGCCGGTTGTCAGCCCTGTGCCGGTTGTAGGGATCGACGGCGACAAAACGCTGCCAGTCGTGACCTATGCTCTCTTACTTGGTGGCGCCTTGTCCGTCGGTGTGCTGGCGATTGTGGCCCTCGTTTTGGCCTATGTCAGCCGGGATCAGGCGCCAGATTGGGCCAAAAGCCACTATATCTTCATCATCCGGACGTTCTGGATTGGGCTCGTTGGCTCTGTTGTTGGCTTGATAACCACGATCATAGGCGTTGGCGTCTTGCTGCTTTGTGCACTGGTGGTCTGGGCACTTGTTCGTTGTATCCTTGGCTTGATCTATGCAACCAAGGGCGAGCCCTACCCGCGTCCTCAAAACTGGCTGGCCTGAGCCTCAGGTCGTTTTTCCCTGACGCCCCGGCCCGACTTGTCGTCGAAGGATCACTTGCAAGGACTGAATGACCGGCGGCAGGTCTGCGGCGAGTTTACGGGCGAGTTCCCGCGCCCCAACCGGATAGGCATCACCCCCCTCAGCGATGTCTTTCGACTGGTGGCACAAAGACAGCAAAGATTGCTCAAGGTCCGTAACCTGTTGCAGTGCCAGTGACCGCGCCTCATGCTGAAGTTGGCGAACACGGTCGCCGAGGCTTGCCGGATTTGACGTTCCCATCTCGAGCACAACGTCACATCGGGGCACAGAAAGCGCCTGAACCTCCAGAGACGGACTCAACGGGTCGTTCTTATGGATAATTGAATCCAAGACCGCCTCCTGTTCAGTTGGAACTACAGTCCCTTTATCAGACCCGTTTCCAGCACCACCCGAACCAACTAGTTTAAGACGCGACTTCCGCATGGGTCACCTCTCTTAACGGGTCCCGAAATCGGACACCCTTCCCCTACAGACCAAGTCGATGCAAGGTTAAGGCCACGCTGTTTGTGCGCATAAAGGACTTTTGTCAGGGAAGTCCAAGAACCTTGTGAGTCTGGACGCTGAGTCGCCATTGAGGATGGGCCAGACAATACGCAATAGCCGCTGCAGTATTAGCAGCCTGGTCTGGACCGTCCTTAGGCTGAAGATAAAACCACTCAAAAGCCAAGGCTTCAAACTGTTCTGGCAGGCAATCGGCTTGAGGGTAGACGAGCTTTAATTCCTGCCCCTGTGTAAGCACGACGGACGCAACTGACTTAGGGCTCACACAAAGCCAGTCTATCCCTTCTGGGGCCTCAAGGGTGCCATTGGTTTCAACGGCTATCCGAAAACCTCTCGCCTTTATTGCCGTTATCAAGGCGGCATCAAGCTGCAGTAACGGCTCGCCGCCGGTAAAGACCACGAGCCGATGTTCGGACCCGCAGGTCCATTGCGCCTCAATGGCATCCGCCAAAGCCACAGCATCCGCAAACTTGCCGCCGCCCGGACCATCCGTCCCAACAAAGTCTGTATCGCAAAACCGACACACCGCGTTAGTCCGGTCCGCTTCACGTCCACTCCAGAGATTGCAACCGCTAAACCGAGTAAACACAGCCACTTTCCCGGCCTGACCCCCTTCACCCTGAAGAGTCAGAAAGATCTCTTTGACAGAGTAAGTCATTCTTGGACGGCCTTCCAACGTTGAAAGCCCCGCGCCCTTAGGTCACAAGCGGGACAATGACCACAGCCATAGCCCCAGTCATGGCGTGCGCCACGTTCGCCCATATAACAGGTATGGGTCTGTTCCAAAATCAAGTCAGTCAGAGCCTGCCCGCCCAGATCATGAGTCAGGGCCCAGGTGTCCGACTTGTCGATAAACATCAGCGGTGTCTCGATGACAAAGGGCCGCCCAACCCCAAGCCGAAGCGTCTTCTGCATGGCATCGAGGGTATCACGACGACAATCGGGGTAACCGGAAAAATCGGTCTCGCACATGCCCCCGACCAGAACATCAATCCCGCGCCGATCCGCCAGTGCCGCTGCATAGACAAAGAAAACCAGATTTCGTCCCGGAACGAAACTGGAAGGTAGCCCCCTCACTGTCATGTCGATTTCCCGATCGCGGGTCAAAGCGGACTCGGCCACAGCCCCAAATCCCCGCAGGTCCACCAGATGGTCCTGCCCCAGTCGTAGGGCAACATCAGGCATGACATCGAGGATGCCGCTCAGGACCGCCTGCCTTGCCTGCATTTCAACGACATGTCTCTGGCCATAATCGAAACCTACGGTTTCGACACGATCATAACGGCGTAAGGCCCATGCCAGACAAGCCGTCGAATCCTGGCCTCCCGAGAATAAAACCAGTGCGGACCGATCTGAAGCCGTACGCTCTGTGTCAATGGCAGCTTGAGTAGGTAAGGTTTCTGTCTTCATGGGGCCCTGAACCGTTAACGCGCTCCCCCGATCGCCCCATCGATTTAGCCCCCCAAAGCCTTCAAGTGAATTTTTTTTGGAATAATCCAGGATTTTCTTTGTTACCTACGAAAACATTCCGCAGAACAGCGTTCTCAATGCGCCCAGCCTTGCTTTTTCCAAGTCAGAGTCACGCGATTGGAGCCTTTAAGGTTCCGGAAAAAATGAAATTGAGCTAGATTATTGTATTTATTGCTATATTTTCCAAACATAGGAAGAAATACTTGTGACGGCCGCTCAAATTATAATCTGCGTAAGGATGATTGCGGCACATCAACGTAACCGCAATTCCATATCGCCAAAGCCTGTTTGATGGAAAATTTCTTAGCCATTTCAGCATGTTCAACTAATCCGACCCCGGACATTAACCATACTTGTTTGAACTTCTTTGGGGGAAGCCGGTCCATAAAGGCAACGCTCAACCTCCCGGCCAAACCGGCAACAGGACCTCTAGCGTGTTTACAGTCGATACCATAACCCAGCGTGTCGAACCCATTTCGCCCCAGACTCCGGGCGGACAGGTTTATGAGCGGTTCCAAAAGGAACCGGACACTCTGGTGATCCCCGTCGTAGAGAGCGGGATCGCTGTCGGCATTGTCGAGCGAAACGCTTTCTTCCTGCACATGGCGGCTGAATACGGTCGCGCCCTCTATGCCCGCCGCCCTATCTCTGTGCTGATGAACCGGCACCCTGTCACAGTTGAACGAGCCACACCCGTGACTGCGTTTTGTGATGAAATGCTCAAACAAAAAGGCGGCGGCGCTTCTGGGTGGCTTCATTGTCACGCGCGAAGGTGGCTATGAAGGGATCGGGACGATCTTGTCATTGTTACAAGTGATCAGCGAAACCAATAGCCAGCAAGCCACGGACATGACCCGGATCGCCCAGTCTCTGGTGACCGCCCAAGCCGCGGCTCAGGCATCGTCACGGGCAAAAACCCAGTTCCTTGCGGTGATGAGCCATGAAATCCGAACGCCGTTGAATGGGGTCTTGGCAGTAGCAGAGTTGCTGCAGCAACAGCCCCTGCCCTCAAAAGCCCGCACCTATGTACAGACAATCCTCGATTCAGGCGAGGTATTGCTCCGACTTCTGAATGATACGCTCGACATGTCGCGCGCCGATGCAGGGGAACTGCGACTGGACCTTGAAGACAGTTCACTTCAGGAACTGATGGATGACGTCCAGAACCTTTGGTCCGCGCGTGCCGCCCAAGACAACTCCACTTTGATCGTCAGTTATCAAGGCGAGCATGATCTCTATGCACGCTTTGACAAAATGCGACTGAAGCAGGTGTTCAATAACCTGATTGGCAATGCGCTGAAGTTTGCGCGGTCCGGCGTCATCGAAGCCAATCTCACACCGGTCCGTGACCCTGGCGATCCATCACGCATCCGGATCACGGGCTACATTCGCGATAATGGCCCAGGGATACCCGCAGATAAATTGCAAACACTGTTTGATCCCTTTGTGTGCTCTCCCAACCATGAACAAGGCGGGGCTGGCCTTGGCTTGGCCATATGCCAGCAGATCTTGACGGCTATGGGAGGCACGATCAGGGCCAGCAATAATGCGGGCGGTGGGGCCCATTTCGCATTCGAGTTTTCGTTAGAGAGTGCTGCGCGGCCGGTACTACCGGAGCCTATACGGGCCGTGACTCAAGAAGCGAACCGCACGCGGCCTCCTCATATTCTGATCGTTGACGACAACGCGACCAACCGACTGGTAGCACAGGCCTTGTGTGACTCGTTTGGCTGCACGAGTGTCTGTGTCGAAGATGGGGTAGAAGCGGTGGAGGCGGTGAAAATCGCCCCCTTCGACCTCATTCTCATGGACATAAAGATGCCGCGCATGAATGGGGTTGAGGCTACTCGCACCATCAGATCGCTTCCCGGAGGGATCGGGGCCCTGCCAATCCTCGCCCTGACAGCGAATGCCTCTGCTGAAGATGCACAACACTATCGAGAAGCCGGTATGGACGAAGTCCTGGCAAAGCCCATCAAGGCCGAACGTTTGCTCGAAGCCCTAAACATTGCCTTGAAACGTGATGTAAATCGCAGTCTTGAAATGGGAAGTTGCGCCGCATAGGAACCCCGTCCTTGTGACAAATGGCCGCATGGTAGATATACGGCCGGCGTTTCGAGCGCACTCGTCGTAATAAGATTGCGAACTGTGTGCGATGAGGTTCCGTCTGTCCGCGATTTTCAACACGTCATGGCTAATTCAACTGCACCTCCTGGCTGCAGTGCTAGCGCTTGTGATTGGCGCTACGATTCTGAGTCTTCCCGGTAAAGGCGCAAGACTGCACAGAATGCTAGGTTGGAGTTGGGTAGGTGTGGTTTCAATCGCTGTGCTGACGTCGATATTCATGCGACGGGATAGCCAAGAATTGCCCAGTATGTTGGGCTTCAGCGTCATTCATATCTTTACTTTACTTGCTGGACTGGGCCTGCCCTTTGGCATCTGGGCTGCACGACAAAAAAATGTCCTGCTGCACAGGGCCATCATGATCGCTGTCTATGCTGGAACCCTGACGATTGCCGCCTTGTTCGCCATGCTGCCAGGACGGCTTCTCCATGATGTCCTGAGGGGAATACCCCATAAGCCCGCCATGACGGCAGCGTCACCCACCACGTCACAGAACTGAAAAAAACACTGGTCGGCAAACCAAGATCGCCTATTCTCGGATCATGGCCGAGACAGAATTCAGACTCTTGCTCAAACAATTGATAGCAGGGGTGCCCTATATGGTTGCCCTTGGTGTCGAACTGGAAGCCCAGGACGAGAGCGGTGTTACCCTAAGGCTTCCGTTCCGCGAGGCTCTCATCGGCGATACGGATAAGGGCATACTCGCGGGTGGGGTTGTCACCGCCTTGCTTGATCACGTCTGTGGCATGGCGGTTTGGAGCGCACTTAACCGCTTCACCTCGATTGCAACACTCGATCTGCGGATCGACTACATGCGTGCGGCTCGTCATGGTCAGGATCTGTTCGCCCACGCCCACTGTTACCGAACCACCAACTCAGTCGGCTTTGTCCGGGCCGTGGCCTATGATGAATCCCGCGACGATCCGGTGGCAACGGCCCAGTCAGCTTTCATGCTCAATTCGGATGGCAAACGCAAACCCGGGGCCAACCTCGACGGCTCAACGTCGAAAGGGGGGTAATCATGAGCGGCTTGCGTGAAGGCTTTACACCGGTCCCGTTTCAGACATTTCTTGGACTGCGCTTTGAATGGGCCGGGGATGAAGTCACCGCCATCCTGCCCTATGCCGACCACCTGATCGGCAATCCCTTACTTCCGGCCTTGCACGGGGGAGTCATTGGCGCCCTGCTCGAAGCTACCGCGATGGCGCAGCTTGCCCACAGCGAGCCGCGAACACGACAGCCCAAACCGATCGACGTAAACGTGCAGTATTTGCGCTCTGGACGCCCTCAGACGACCTTTGCCCGGGCGCAGATCAAGCGCGCTGGTCGCCGGATAGCGACTGTCTTCGCGGAAGCCTGGCAGGATCAAAGGGCAGCGCCCATAGCATCCCTTCAGGCACATTTCCTACTCGCTGAGTCGGATTTATCACTTTAGGGCCGGAATCACTTCCGGAAGATATGCCAATGTGCTGACATATAAGCACGCTCAAAACGTATTTTTCGTCAAAAATGAGGCGCAACTGCACGCCCAAAGATGAACTGAAGCGTCGCAATTCGCCTTAAAAGCTGAATTGTTCCCCCTATCACGAATTTGTGATCGTTTTTTCGCTATGACTTTTTTCCAACATGCACGGCGTTAATTCACCAAGAGTCAGGAGAAAGTCTTCGCGCACCCTCCCGGGCCTCGATGCAAAAACAGAGTGTCTTCATTTCATATGATACAAACACTGATGGATTTGCGACATTTGTCATATTTTTATAAGTTGAAAAATAACAGCCATTTGCGCCCTATGCGTGTTATTGCACTGCGCAATGCTTAGGATAACTCCGTTAGATATCGCACCCTCCTTAGTGAATAAAAAATGCAAACTCACAATTTCAAACCATTGATGGACTAATTTTGTCAAAAACGGTCAAGGAATAAACACCTTAATAATAGCAACAATATCAGCCTCCATTTGCAATCATCTGGCCCCCTCGCCTTAATTTACAAAGCAATAATTTCATAAACCGAGACAATAACAATAATAAGTCGAACACTTTACCTCAATGACATTGTAGTATCACGCATTTACAGCGTTAATCATACCCTTGTAACTTGCGAGGAATTCTTGTTACAGACCCAACAACGGGGGGTCGTAATTGCGTAGCATAGTTTGCAAAGGTTTTCTGACTTAGTCCTCACAAGGCGCGATACTGAAGCTCAGGGTTAAAATGTCCCTCAGTCGTGAGCCGACATGGCATCGTTGACGCCACGAGAAACCGGTCAGATCATCCGATTGTGCAGACTACTCACAACCTAAGCTCTCTCTTGGAACGGAGCAGAAAATTGACACTGCAACATCAAGAAATCTGGGGCGCCCTCGATGCACTGGCGGCGCGTATCGGCACAACCCCGTCGGGACTGGCACGCATGGCAGGCCTGGATCCGACAAGCTTTAATCGCTCGAAGCGCGTTTCGGGCGATAATCCACCACGACAGCGATGGCCTTCGACCGAAAGCGTAGCCAAAGTCCTGACTGCTGTAGGGATTGATTTCTCAGAATTCGCCCTCCTCACTGAAGGACGAAAATCGTCACGCGGCATCCCATTGATCAGCCTCACCCAGGCCACATCAGCGGAATTTTTTGACGACATGGGGCAACCCGTCGGTAGCGGATGGGATGAAATCCCGTTCCCCGGACAAGACCGTGAAGGCGTTTACGCTCTTGAAGTAACGGGAAGCACCTTGGAGCCAGCCTACAAGGACGGTGACCGACTTCTGGTGGATCCACACGCCGTGGACCTGCGACGCGGCGACCGGATCGCGCTTCGAACAACGAAGGGTGAGCTTATGGCCAGGGAACTGGTCCGGCTCAGTGCCAAGTTGATCGAGTTGAAACCGCTAAACTCTGACAATACAGCCCGATCGATGGACCGGGATCAAGTGAGCTGGGTAGCCCGTATCATTTGGTCAAGCCAATAAGGGTCCTGATGAGCTTTGAAGTTCTGTGACCCGGGCATCTAAACCCGGGTCCAGCCGTCTCTGTCCAAGACAGGCTTTCGACTTAAGGGTTTGCCAGTAACTGTCCGGACAGGCCTTTGTCGATCAACTCTATGGTCCGCCCGAGGCCGAAGATGGCGGCGAAAGACCCAAAGCGCGGCCCCTGGCTTTGGCCCAGCAGCACTTCGTAAAGCGCCTGGAACCAGCTGCGCAACGGATCAAAGCCGTGGGCATTGCCCACCGCAAATACTTCGTTCTGGATCAGCTCAGCATCCTGACAGTCTGAGGGCAAGGCCGCCAGCCGCGCCCGAAGATCCTCCAGCGCCACACGTTCCTTGTCACTGGCCGCACGAAAGGTCTTGGACGGACGAACGAAGTCCTCGAAGTAGTTGAGCGCAAACCCGGCCAGGTGATCCAGCATAGGTTCGGTTTCCGGCGTCGCCCCGGGGATATAGGCCTTGAGGAAGCCCCAGAGGGTCTCTTTGTCCGCGGCATTGGCGGCCGAAACCAGATTCAGCATCAGGCCAAACGTGACCGGCGCCCCCTTAGCAGGCGGCTGTCCCCCGTGTATAAACCAGACTGGGTTTTCGATCTGCTTGGCCGACTCCTGCCGACCAAAAGCCTCAAGCTGTTGCAGATATTCGTCTGTCGCCCGTGGAATCACGTCGAAATAGAGCTTCTTGGCCGACTTGGGCGACTGGAACATATAATAGGCCAGGCTTTCCGGTGCACCATAGCGCAGCCAGTCTTCCATGGTCAGGCCATTGCCCTTGGACTTAGAGATCTTCTGCCCGGCCTCATCGAGGAACAGCTCGTAGTTAAATCCTTCAGGCGGTGTGCCCCCCAGGATCTTACAGATGCGGGTCGAGACCTTGACCGAGTCGATCAAATCCTTGCCGGCCATTTCATAATCTACGCCCAGCGCGGCCCAGCGCATGGCCCAATCCGGCTTCCACTGCATCTTGACGTGGCCACCGGTCACCGGGACCTCGGTTCGGGTGCCGTCTTCGTCCTCGAACACGATTGTGCCCGCCGCGACATTGCGCTCCAGCGTCGGGACCTGGAGCACACGCCCGGTCTTGGGACTGATCGGCAAGAAGCAGGAATAGGTCGCCCGGCGATCCGGCCCGAGGGTCGGCAGCATCACCGCCTGAATGTCCTCAAACCGCTCCAGGGCCGTCAAAAGCGCCGTATCAAACCGGCCGGACCGATAGCATTCGGTGGCCGAGTAGAAGTCATAACGGAACCCGAAACTGTCGAGAAACGCCTGAAGACGAGCATTATTATGCTGACCGAAACTCGGATGGGTGCCAAAGGGATCGCGCACCACCGTCAACGGCTTGCCCAGATCCTCGGCCAGGGCCTCTTTGTTCGGGACATTGTCCGGAACCTTGCGCAGACCATCCATGTCGTCGGAGAAACAGACCAGCTGTGTCGGCATGTGTCCGTCTGTCAGCGCCGTAAAAGCCGCGCGGACCATAGAAGTTCGGGCGACCTCGCCAAAGGTGCCGATATGCGGCAGACCCGATGGACCATAACCGGTTTCAAAGATCACCGTCCGGCCCAGCGCCGGGAAGGTGACGACCGCTTCGTCCGTCTTGCCGGACTGGATCAGGGTTGCGGCCAGATCCCGCTCAGCGTCCGTTTCGAGGCGCGATTTCAACAGGCGCGCCAGCAGATTACGGGCTTGTTCAAACGGCCAGGCGCGACCGTCACGGGCATAGTGGGACATGGATTCTGACATGGCCAAGCGTTTAGGCCCCTCCTTAGCCCGGGTCAACCGGGACAAACCCACGCAAGACCGACGGACGGATAAGGACAGGCCGCAAGGATTGTCTGTCTTTTCGTGCGTTGCTCTTCTATAACCCGCACATGTCTTTGCCAGAGATTCCGCCTTCTGAGTCTGCGCCCGTAATGACGGCGATGACGCAAAAGCCGTCGATGACCGCCCGGGCCGTACTAGTCGGCGACCGGATAAATACGGTCGGACTAGAGCGACGAGATGTTTATTCGACATCGCCCCTCTCGTTCCGGGCGGGAACCGAAGGCTTTGTTGCCGTCTTCCGCTATGGCGTGGTGGTGTTTGTTGGCCTTAGTCCGCTCGAAGAAGATGAGGTCTTGCGCCTGCTCTCGGGCCGGATCACAGGAGCGTTCCAACCTCAGGAAGATGAATCGCTCAAAGTGC
>JBKBWB010000044.1:0-10347 GCA_046289215.1 Asticcacaulis sp.
GGGGCTATCGCTCCGGGGGCTCGGAAATCAATACTGCCCGCTCGCTGGTTGTGGCCTTTGATCCGGAATACACATGGAATACAGAGCTGAGTCTTCGCAGTGTTTGGCTCGATGGGGCCGCTCGGTTCAATGCCAATCTGTTCCATGTTGACTGGACGGCTCAACAGGTTCAGGTCAACCTTGGCCTGAATACCTATGACAACCAGACGGTTAACGCAGGCAAGTCCCGTTTGTCTGGTTTTGAAGCGGAGTGGGCGCATAGGGTATCCCCTCAGTTCGACTACTATGCCAACATCGGCCATGTGCGGACGCGGTTTGGCGCCATGTCCCCCCGCGAAGGGCAAGCGCGCTACACCTTAACAGGGGCCGAGTTTCCCCATGCGCCGCGGTGGACGGCCGCAGTGGGCGGGACCTGGCGCAATGGCCAAGGCCTGATGGTCAATCTCAACGCCAGCCACCGGACCGCGATGTTCGATAACGCTCAGAACCAGTCGGATCCCGAAGCAAGACATAAGTCCCGGACGCTACTCAATGGGCGGGTGGGCTATGAGACCAGTTTGTGGGGTGTCTTTCTGGATGGCAGTAATCTGACCAATGCCAAGCACTCTTATTATCGGGATGAGAAGTATGGCGAAGTTCTGGGTCAGCCCCGTCGTCTGAGCATCAGCCTTGAGGCGCGCTGGTAATGTCTATGGCGTCCCCGCTGTTGCTAATCGGGCTGATCAGCGGGGGGCTTTGCCTTGCCGGGATCCTGACCCTGCGCCGAAGCTGGAAAAAAGCGGGGCCGGCCCGACCGATCCGGATCTTGGTGGGCTGGGTTTTGCTGACCCTCTCCGTTTTGGCGTCCGTCGCCCTGTCACAAATGGCCCCGGGACGCAGCCCGGCCTGGGGGAGCGCGGTTGCCTTGAGCCTCGCCGCGGGGCTTGCGCTTTGCGTGATTTTGGCTGGGGCAGAATGGCGCAAGCCTCGGGCTGATGGGCACAAGCGCCGCCCCCAGAGCCGCTCCCAGAGCCGCGCACAGGATGAGGTGGACTTGGCGCTGGAGCCGTCCGATCGAACCCGCCGGGCCTGGCGCGGCTGGCTGCGGGCCGCTCTGGCCGGTCCTTTTGCCGGTCTGGCGGCTCTGGGTCTGGGCCTGTTTATCGTGATGTGGGCGCCGGGCGCCGTTCAGACGCGGATGGTTATAGGCGGAATGCTTGTCCCCTTTTTGTGGGCCGGGGGCATGGCCTGGACTTTGTCTGATGATCGAATTTTGCGTGCTACGGCCGTGTTGCTGGGGACGGCGGTGCTGTCATTAAGCGCGGCCTTTCTGAGAGGGCCGCTGCTGTGAAAGACCAAGGTCAAGCTAAATCACGGGAGGGCAATGTTGGTCAGCCGGTGTGGCCCCGTATTCCGTCTGCGTTTGTCCGGGCCATGCTGGCCGGGCATTCGGCGCTTGGGCTGGCCTTCGCCGCCCTGATCTATGTGGTCTGTTTTTCGGGAAGCGTCGCTGTCTTTACCCAGGAGTTTGAGCGGTGGGAGATGCCTTCCGCTCCGGCGGGTCTTAATCCATCCCCATCCACGGTACAGGCCGATGGCGCGCGGCTCGAAGCGGCCATGGACGAGGTTATGGCGCTCTATCCCTGGGCCCATGAACTGCTGTTCCAGCTTCCTGCCAGCGGGGGGGCGGGAGCCTTTATTTATGTCGAACCTGATCATGATGATAAGGCGCAGGACACCGTTACGGTCCGGTTGGATCGCAATGGGCAGCTCGCGGGGGCCCATCATACGCCCTGGAGCCGGTTTCAAGCCAAGGTTCACACGGTCTTGCACCTTCCGGAGGCTTGGGGGGGCTTTGTTGTCGGCCTGACCGGCGTCGCGCTTTTGTCGTCACTTATATCCGGGGTTTTGTCGCATCCCCGGGTGTTCCGGGATGCGTTTACCCTGCGGATCGGCGGTAATAAACGCCTTCAGGAAGCGGATCTGCACAATCGGCTGAGCATTTGGGCCTTGCCGTTTCATCTGGTGGTTTCGCTGACGGGCGCATTTTTAGGGCTCGTGGTGGTGATTGTGGGCGTGCTGGCCATGGCCGCCTTTGGGGGGGACAGTCAAAAGGCCTTTGCTTTGTTTGCCGCCCCGGTCCCGGTCGACAATCCGGCCAAGGCCCCTTTACCGCGCATTACCCCGGCCCTGGTCGACGCCTATGAACGGCTGCCGGGATCACGGCCCGTTCTGATCCGCATCAATCATCCGGGTGAAGCGGGCGCGGCGGTGAGTCTGACTCAAGGCACAAAAGGCAAGCTGTCGATCGGCGAGTCTCTGACCTATGACCGTAACGGAGCCTACATTGGCAGCTCGGGCTTTGAGACCGGCACCATCGGACAAAAGATCGTTTCTACGCTTTTTTATCTGCATTTTGGTTGGTTCGGTGGCCTGCCGGTCAAGATCCTCTATGGGAGCCTTGGTCTGGCCTTGACCGTTGTAACGAGTTCAGGGGTTGCAATCTGGCTCGCCCGTCGCCGGGACAAGGGGCGTCCTGCCCCAGCATGGGAGCGGCTTTGGGTCGCCCTGGTCTGGAGCCAGCCCCTGGCCTATGCCGTGACCGCCTGTTTGTCGGTCCTCAATCCCCACACCCCATTCTTGATGCCTGTTTGGCTCACAGTCACCGCGCTCTGTGGGGTGGGGAGCCAGCTTGTCCGGGGACAAGGTCCCGTCACGAGGATATCCAGAATCCTGCGGGCCGCCTGCGGCCTGGGGCTTTATGCCGTCGTGGCGGCACACGGATTGCGTCATGGTCTGGCGGCGCAACTGGGGGCCTTAAGTGGTCAGTCCGGTGATCTGATGCCGCTTTACGTCAATCTTAGTTTGGTGATGATGGGCAGTCTTCTTCTGGCCAGTGCCCTGTGGCGGCGGGCCTGAGCGCGCCTTCAGCCATGCTTTGGGGCTAAACGGCGTCTGGAGTGGGCGTGATAAAAACAGTCCCCTCCGATGTGAAACTTGAACTCGGAAGGGCAATGGCATTTGAGTGGATCGGGGCTACATACGGCTTGACTAATAATTAGCCGCCATATTATATGCCGCCTTATGGATGGACTTGAACAAAAACACCGCGCGCTCTTGCAAGAGGCGCAACGGAACGGGCAGGCGGATACGTGCGGTCTGCGCTTGTGTTTTGAGGTCTTGGCGCTGGCCTCCGCCATTGATCGCGCCTGTGCCGCTCGCCTGTCGCCGCACAAGCTGTCTGAAGGAAAGTTCGTCCTGTTGTTTCTGCTCAGAGGGCAGGCCGAGGGCTTATCCCCGCATCAATTGGCGGGCCGAGCGGGTGTTACCCGCGCGACGATAACCGGCTTGCTGGATGGTCTGGAGCGGGACGGTTTTCTAGGCCGTCACAGTGATAAGCCTGACCGTCGTGCGGTCACCGTACGCCTGACTCCAAAAGGTCAGGCTCTCGCGGACGCGCTGTTGCTTGAGCATACACACTGGATTGGCTCGCTCTTTGCGGGGTTTACGCCAGAGGCGCGCGAAGACCTCAGCATGTTATTGCGGCGCGTTTGGCAAAATATGGATGCATCGCCCTTGGGGGGCGCACCCCCAAAGGACACTCACCCCACAGGAGACCCTCATGTCCCATTATTTGATTGAACTCTATTCTCCGAAGCCAGCTTGGCTTGCACTCAATCAGAGCGCCAGACAGGCCTTTTTCGATGGTATCGGGGCCGGGATGGGCCAGCTCAGTGCGCTGGGGATCGAAGCCAACGCCTTGGGAAAAACCGATGCAAGCGTGCTCAAGGCAGCATCGCAAACGTTTTTTGCCCTATGGCGCGCGCCGGATGCGACCGCCATTGCAACGCTTGTCAATGCGATTGAAGCGTCCGGCTGGCATGACTATTTCGATACGGTCAATGCCGTTGGCGAAGGCGTGGATCTCGCCGGGCATCTTCAGCAACTGGCCCCTCTCTAGCCGACTTGCACCAGAAATCAGTACAGCCGCTGGATCGCGATAAAGCTGTAATCCGGTGAGATTGATAAAGGCCCGGGGTCAATGGCCCCGCTAGGATCGGACGGGGGGAGCAACCGCTCATATCCAGCCTTGAGGGTCAGATCCGGTCGCGGAGACCAGCGGCCTTCGATCCGCAGCAAGGTCCCGATTTCGGCTGAGGGGCTTGCGTTGGCCCCCGGAACGGGCCGCAAACGATAACCGTAGACGGCATCCCGGACGGACAGACGGCGTGCCTGACCAAGGGTGATCCCAATCTGGCTCGTGGGGGTCGGCGTCAAGGCAATCCCAGCTGTCAAAAGCGCCAGATTGCTGTCCCCGAGGATGAGCCCTTCGCTGACGGCGCCGGCACTGGGATAGGGTGGGTAAAATGTCCGGACCGTGTCGGGATCCTCTGGATTGCCGCCGCTCGCGAGATCGGCGCGCAGGATTATGCGTGGTGCCCAGCCAGAGCGGGTGAGGCGCACAGTGGTTTCTGCAAACAATGCCCAGGCGTCGACGGATCAATGGCCGGTGTGACCCTGTTGTCGCGCCAGGGTCGCGTCCCATTTGACGCCGTCGCTGTCACCCCGAACGCGCAGGCCATAGGTCTGGCGATGATCGCGGCCCCAATGCTGACCGATACGTAAGCGCGGAAGCCGGGTGTCAAACCAGAACGGTTCGACATAAAGTGATGGGGTCTTTTCGACAATGTTGATGCGCAAACTGCCGGTGATGGCCGTCAGGCGCTCCTCTTCATTGATGGACTCATCAAAGCCCTGGCGCCCCATCTGCGTGGCCGCGAAGTGGGCCAGGCTAATGCGCCAATGGGGGGTCAGGACATAACCCCGCACGCCATTCCAGCTGCGATGCAGGTTTGGGCCATCGGCAAGGCTAATTATCTGGCGGGGGCCATCAGAAAATGTCTGACGTCCCAGAATGAGTCCGAGACGGTGCGCCGTCGCCGATCCCGCGGATTCATGGGACAGATGAACGAGGGCCTGTTGGAGGGAGAGCGCATTCTGAAAATTGCCCGAGGCCGTGTCGCGGCGCCCCTCGACCTGTCCTGTGCCCAGCTCCGCGAACACTTGAACGCCCGGATGCGGTCGCCAGTCTGCGCCAATTATTCCGCGAACCCAAGTCTGGCCGTAGCGGGTCCGGGGATCAAAATTCGCCTGACCATAATGGACCTGTTGCAGGCGCAGGTCGCCGGTCAGGACCGGACGCGGAGCCGGGGGGCGCCCTTCCGCCCAGCGACTGATAAAGCGGCCCGGTCCGGATCCGGGGCCCCAGCCCGACGCACTGGGGGGATAGAGCTCGGAGGCCGAAACCTGTCCGGGCAAGGTTGCGAGCAGAAGACACAATGACCAAGACCGCCACGTCATGACGGGGCGCCTTCGACAGCCTTCGAAGGCAGGGCAGGCGTAAACAGGGCGACAACAAGGGCCATCAGGATGATCCCCGCCGCCAGCAAGAAGGTTGTGTGAAACCCGGCCGCAATCGCCAAAGGCTCTGCCCGGGTGGCATCGGCGGCTCCGGTGGCTCGGGCAAAGGCGGTCCCCAGAAGGGCGGCCCCGGTGATCAATCCGAGATTTCGGGCCAGATTTAAGGCGCCGGAGATCGCCCCTCGTTCGGTGGCCTCGACATTGGCCATGACCGCTGTCGTATTGGCCGCCTGGAACAAGGCATAGCCACAGGTGACCGTGGCAATCACGGCCATATAGCCCGCCATGCCCGAAGTCAGAGGTAAGAGCCCCAGGGCCAAACACCCGCAGGCACAGACAGCTAAGCCGGATCGCATAATCAAAAAAGGGCCGAACCGATCAATCAGGCGTCCAGCGGGAATGCCAGTCAGCGCCGAGACGATGGGGCCGGTGGACATCGCCAGTCCCACCTGGGGGGCGGGCAAATGCAGGCCAAAGCTCAGCCAGAAGGGTCCCACAACCAGGGTGGCCATCATCACAGACATCACCATTACGGCCAGGATCAAACCATTGCGAAGCCTGGGCGCCTTCAGCCGATCCAGGGGGATCAAGGGGCTGGAGGAACGGCTTTGCAAGACGATAAAGCCAAGGGCAGAGGCCGTCGCTACGCCCAATAGCATCAGGCTTTGGGGCGCGATGAACCGGCTCAGACCGGTGGCGGTCGGGTCCGCAGCGGTGGCGGGATTGACCGTCAGGGCAAGTGCATAGCTTCCGGTGCTGAGGGCCAGCAAAATCGTACCGGGGACATCAAACCGGGCCCTGGGCGACGTCGAACCGTTTTTCGGATCCGCAGGTAGGTACAGCCAGGCCAAAACCAGCAGCAGGCCCCCGATCGGCAGGTTGATCAAAAACAGCGCAGACCAATCGAATTGAACAAGCAGAAATCCGCCCAGAGAGGGGCCTAAGGCGGTTCCAATAGCGGACATGGTCCCGATCAGGCCCATAGCGCGCCCGGAATGGCTTTTGGGAACTGCGGCGCTGACAAAGGCCAAGGATAAAGCCATCAGGACCGCAGCGCCAAGGCCCTGGAAGACCCGCGCCCCGATCAGAACCGACAGATCTGGAGACAGGCCACAGACACCGGACGCCAGGGTAAACAGACCGATCCCCCACAGCATCAGCCGTCGGGGGCCAATCAGATCGCCAAGGCGCCCGACGCTGACGATCAGGGTCGTCACAGCTAGCAGAAACGCCAGGACGATCCATTGCACGGCTGAAAAGGACGCCTCGAAGCTACGCGCCAGGGTAGGCAGGGCGACGCTGGCGATACTGGTGCTGAGTGTAGACAACGCCATGGCCAAGGAAAGCGTGGCCATGAGCCCAAGCGGCCAGCGGGTCTTTGCCGCGGGCACGTCGAGGGGCAGTGGGGGTGGGAACGTCATTGGGATCCTGTTGCAGCTCAGGCTTTAGGGAAGCGGCGTAAAGCGTTCAGATGCGGCCCTACCAGACCCACCGCGCGCTCAGTCGGATATTGCGACCGGGTTCATAGAGGGTACTGTCCCCACCGGGCACATAGAGGGGGGTCGTATGATCTATGTAGTTTTCGTCGAGAAGATTGGTGATTGAAGCGCTGTAGTGTTGGTGAGGGGTGGGTTTCCATTCGAGGCCGATATCCTGTGTCGCATACCCTTTAAGAAAATCGTCTTTGACTACGCCTTTAGGCAGTCGTGTTTCCTTAAAGACCCATTGGCCGCGCCAGTTAAGTGTCAGGTTCTGGTTCGGAAATCTGTAAATGAAATCCGTAAGAAGTTTGTCACCTTGCGGTGACGCGCCTTTCAACCAATCGCCAGGCCCCACAGCAAGGCCGTTCAAGGTCTGGTCTGAATGGGTATAGGACAGGCTAAGGCTAGACCGAGGCCCGGCGCGTCTAAAGCTGGCGGTTACGCCTCGGGTTTCCAGATCGCCACCATTGCGACGACTGAAAGGTCGCCCGCGCCCTGCCCAATACAGCACCGTATCGCGTATAGTAGTGTCAAAGGCGACGACATCTATACCCCAGTCTGCGTGGCTGAAGCTGAGGCCAGCTTCGAAGGTTTCTGCCCGTTCGCCTTTCAGACTGCGATCTGTTTTGTCGGACAGACCTTCTGGCAGAATAAGGGTTAAGCCTTCAATGGGCCGCACGCCCCGATACGCCTGAGCCCAAGACAGGTGGACGGCCCAAGCGGGGGTGGGGCTGTAGCGGACATGGGCATTCGGACTGGTTCGTTGGCCGGTATAACGGTACCCGCTCAGGTCGGTCATGCGAGCCCGATCATGGCGGGCACCGGCTGACACAGTCAGCGTCGGGGTCAGATCCAGATCACCTTGAAGATATAGCCCCTGGGTGAAAACTGTTTCTGAGGCCGTTTGTCCACTGCCGCTTCGTCCGCGGGAACGCTCCCAGGTGGCATCATAGCCGTAGATCAGTTGCAGGCGGCCCGTGCGCGACTCGTTTCGCAGATCAAGACCCCGCGTCCACCAGTCAGCCCCGCGGGAGGCCGCGATCATCCGCGACAGGCTGCTCTTGTTTTCATACAAACTGACACTGAGATTAAGTCCGGAACCTTGCGCGTCTTTCAGCCCATAGCGCAGGGTTGTCGTCTTGCGGACGAATTTCTGGTCTTCCGCCAGTCCTTCCGGATGGCCCGCCGGTATCCCGAAATTGGCCTTGTAGGCGCGAAAGCCATTATCCTGCCGCTCTTCATAGGACAGCCTGAGGCTCTGGTGATCGTCGGGGCTGAGGCGAATTTTAACCAGCCCCGTTTTCGGTTCGTTGTCAGTGTCCGAAACTCGGTTGACCGCCCCGTCCTTGTAAGAGTCAGCCTGGCTCTGGTTGCCATAAACAAGCACGCTCAATCGTGTGTCGGGCTTGCCATACAGGAAAACGGACTGTGTTGTTCGCTGACCATTGGAGTGCCCCGACAGGGCCAGACGTCCCCCCCAGGCGTGGCCGGGGATCAGCAGATCCTCAGCATCGCGTGTTTCATAACGCACCGCTCCTCCAAGGGCTCCTGGGCCATCGAGGGCTGAGCCCGTGCCTGCGGCGACACTGACCCGTTTCAGGAGGTCAGGATCAATCCCCATATTGCCGTTATGGGCGTAAAGATTTCCACTTTGCCGGGCGCCATCGACCGTCACGTTCAGATAGGTTTCTTCAATCCCCCGCACATAGACTTTTTGGGCGGCGCTCCGGTTAGCGCCACTGACATCCACTTCCACCAACGGTGCCAGCAGATCATTCAGGGTCTCAGGCTGAGTCAGCGCAATATGGGTGTCGTCAATGCGAGCGCTTTTGGTCGGAGCGTGCAAAGCTCGCACGACGACGGTTTTCATGGGCGGCTCACCCGTCTGGTCCTGAGGCTCAGTGTCGGCGGCCTGCGAAGGTGCGGCGTACAGGGCGATGCCAAATCCCAGACTGAGTACGAGCGCGCCAAAGCGCAGCCCTGTGAAGGGGCGCGCAGAAACCAAAGACACCAACATGAAACTTTTATCCTTGATGCAGATTATGCTAATGAGAAGCACATGCATTTATATGGGCGGGGCCAACAGGTCTCAAATCGAATGATGTGAGGGCGACCTCAGCTTGGCTGAGCCTCGCAAATGGCGCATTTAGAGTTTTGCGAGGATCCTTGGATATTTTGCATCTCAGATCATTTGTCACGGTTCATCAGACCGGGAGTATCACCCGGGCGGCGGACGTCCTTTGCCTGAGCCAGCCCGCCGTAAGTGCGCACATCAAGGCGCTGGAGGCTGCCCAAGGGGGAGCTTTATTTCTGCGGACTCGCACAGGTATGGTGCTGACGGCTGCAGGTCAGGCTCTTTTAGAGCCAGCTTTGAACGTCATGAGGGCCCATGACGCGTTCATGGACTGCCTGAGTGACCCTAAAGGGGCTGACAGAGTGTCTGTACGCGTAGCGGTGGGGCTCAATACCCCCACCAACCTGACCAACCGACTGGTGCACGCAGTATCGGACGCCGTGCCCCAGGCTCGTTTGACGCTCATCCATGTCTGTTCAGAAGATAGCGTGCAACAGGTTCGCGAGGGCAATATTGACCTTGCCCTTTTCAGCCATGACGAAACGCGTCCCGCGTCCTATGCGGGTCTGAATGTCGAACCGATTGCCCCGATTACACTGACGCTCTGGGCTTCGGATGATATCCACGAGGCTGTGAGAGCTCAGGATTGGCCGGTTCTGCGTGAGGCGACCTGGATCTGCCCGGTTTGTCGACCCTGTCAGGCCGCGGCGGAGGGGCTGTTCAAACGGTTTGGGGAAACACCGGCCCGCAGGATCCGGGTCGACCGGCACGATCTGGCCCGCTTGCTGGTTCGCCATCCAGCGACGGTTGCGATTTTACCGGACAGTTTGGGGGAGTCGCTGCCTGAGGCGCTTCAATCCAATCGCGCCAACTTGCCGACTGGGGCCCATATGATGTTGGCCTGCCGACAGGACGGAGCGCCCATGATAAAGCTTTTGCCGAAAGTTGTGAGCGCACTCAAAGATTGGATCCGCGCGGCCGTCTAGGTTCATCCCCGCGTAGGCGTGGAACAATCGAAGACAATCAGCCGGGGATGTCGTCGTATAGGCTCGCCCGATCCGAGCGGGGGGTGCGCTGACGCCTTTCCTGAACATCGCGGGTCTCCGCGATGGCCGCCGGGACACTTCTTCAGCCCTCAACCCGTCATGGAAAACCCGGTCTGCACTCTCACTCTACTGGGGGCGTTGCGGGGCTCTCCCCGCAGAAGGGGTGGGCCGAGACCCTGGCTCGGCCGCAGGGGAAGGCCTTCCCCCCTTATCCGGTCCTGTCCCTTCAGAAGGGTTCCTTGAAAACTGTCAGAAAACCGCGTATTTTTCTAACAGGAGAAAGACCATGACTCGGCTGACCGAACAGATTTTGTCGCATGCGACGGGCCTGCCCGAAGGCGCTCCT
>JBKBWB010000045.1:0-10313 GCA_046289215.1 Asticcacaulis sp.
ATCTGGCCTATTACGATGCCTCGGACCTCAGCTACGAGGCCGAAGATGTCGTGATCCGGCGGGTCCGCGCGGATCTGCCAGACGATCTCAAGGATCTGGTCGAGGTCCGCAATCAGGCCCGAGTGCATCTGTGGTTCGAGGGGCATTTCGGCGAGCCCTATGCGCCCTTGCCGGACACGCCCACGGCCCTGAGCCGCTTTCTGGCCCCGTGTTTTGCCGTCGGGGTGCGGATGGACGCGGGGGATCAGCTCACGGTGCTGGCGCCCTTCGGCCTAGCGGATGTGTTTAACATGATTGTGCGGCCCAATCCTCTTCGCGAGGACAGCCGCAATTTCGAGCGCGTCGCCGCCGGGGTTCAGGCGCGCTGGCCGCAGGTCACGGTCAGACACGCCTGAGGGGCCGGGGCCTTTCACCGGTCAGTACCGGCGATAGGCCATATCCTCGTCGCGCTTTTCATAGCGGATCATGCGGTTAAGCTGGTCATAGCGGTCTTTGCTCATTTATAGCTTGAAATTTGGGGCAGATCCCATTATGCGTTAGTGTTTAATACTTTGAAAAGCAAACAAAATGGTAGAGCTCAGCACTCAGTCGGTACCTGTTCAAACAATATACACATGGTTCCGAGATGATAAGTTGATTGTTAATCGGCGTTATCAGCGGAAGCTTGTGTGGACGTTAGAAGAAAAGCAAAAACTAATTGACTCCATTTTATCTAAGTATCCGATTCCTGCCATTTTGCTATCCGAGATCGAAGGTCCAATAGAAAAGTATGAGATTATTGATGGTCTTCAAAGATTACATGCAATTATGTCATTTATTGAGACTGCATATTCAACAAGTTCTGGGCTGTACTTTAATCTAGATCATTTCCCTACCGCCAAGCATAATTCAAGTATTGGGCTTTTTAATGATAATGGTGGGGGTAAGAGCCTCTCCAATTTCGATTGTTCGACAATTTTAAATTATCAAGTGTCAGTTTCAATACTTAGAAAGGCTTCGGATACGGAAGTCAACGAGGTGTTTGACAGAATTAACACCTATGGCCATCGTCTTAGCGACCAAGAGCGCCGTCAGGCGGGAGTTCAGAGCGAGTTTTCTGAGCTTGTTCGGAGTTTGGCTTGTGACGTGAGGGGGGATACTTCTTCCGACCGTCTTTTTCTTTATGAAATGCCTTCCATCAGCATTGATCTGCCAAAGACAAAGCATGGATATCACGTCCGGGCAGAAGAAGTATTTTGGGTTGTTCAGGGTATTTTAAGGTCTACTGATCTCCGAGATAGCGAGGATGAGCAGTGTATCGCAGACATTGTTGCATGCATAATTGGGGGGGACTTGATTGATCGTTCAAAGGCAGCGCTCGATGCGATATATGACTCTAATAACAATGAAAGTATAAGGATAGATAAAGCACTAGATCATTATGGTGTTGAAAAGCTTTCTCAGGAGTTCAAATTTGTTTTGGAGGAAATTGAGAAGATTTGCGCAGAGGGGGTGGCGTCTAAGCTACGTGATCTACTTTTTGAGTCGAGGACGGCAAACGCATTTCCGTCAGTGTTTGCAGTGATATTTTTGGCAATATATGAGTGCGGTGTCTGTCAAGGGAAAAAGATTTCTGACTATATTGGGATAAAAAATTCTTTAAAATGTATTACCAAGAGATTCACGGTTGGTCAAAAAGGCTCAGGTCGAGGGGAGCGTCGGACGAATATTGATGTGGTAAAGGGAGTAATCACTAAATTTTTCATTGATGAGCCTGATCTTAAGAAGGTTATATATAACAATCATAGGGCTATTGATATTGAAGGAGAAATCCGGCGATCGGAAATAGAACTTGCTAATTACGAACTAAAGCAGGGGCTTTTGCGTCTTCAACCTTCTGCGAAGGACCCTACTGAAATGCTTGATAAGATTCTGCAAACTATCTGTGCAATCGCTAATAACGGCCCGGACTCAGCAGGAAAGATCTTAATTGGTGTGGCTGATAAAAATGCTGACATTGATAGAGTAAAGGAAATAGACGGTGTCGTAGGAAAACCTATTGGTAGTAGAGCTGTTGTAGGTATACACAGGGAGGCTGAAAGGCTTGGCAAATCGATAGATGAGTATGTGCAAATTATAGTAAACCACATAAAAAATTCAAGTATTTCCGATCATGCTAAAAATTCGGTTCTTGCTAATATTGATTTTAATGATTACTATGGCTTTGGCGTATTGGTAATTTCAATACCGCCCCAGAAAGAAATTACATATCTTGGCGATGAAGTGTATAGGCGAGACCATTCTAACAATTTTCATGTTTTGCTGGCTAAAGATGTGGTCGAGTTAAGTTCTCGGTTTAAATAAAATTTTTTGAGAGAGAGTTTTAGTAATTATCAAAATCATCTAACAGGGCGTGCGTATATACGTTTTAAAATACAATTAATTTTATGCGTTACATGATAGACTGTTATCTTGTGAATGTGCACCAGTATCCAAATAAGGTCTTGAAAGACTATGATCTGGCCTATTACGATGCCTCGGACCTCAGCTACGAGGCCGAAGATGTCGTGATCCGTCGGGTCCGCGCGGATCTGCCTGAAGATCTCAAGGATCTGGTCGAGGTCCGCAATCAGGCCCGGGTGCATCTGTGGTTTGAGGGGCATTTCGGTGAGCCCTATGCACCCTTGCCGGACACACCCACGGCCCTGAGCCGCTTTTTATCCCCCTGTTTTGCCGTTGGGGTGCGGATGGACGCGGGGGATCAGCTCACGGTGCTGGCCCCCTTTGGCCTTGAGGATGTGTTCAACATGATTGTTCGGCCCAATCCCCTTCGCGGGGACAGCCGCAATTTCGACCGCGTCGCCGCCGGGGTTCAGGCGCGCTGGCCGCAGGTCACGGTCAGACACGCCTGAGGGGCCGGTGCCGCTCACCGGTCAGTACCGGCGATAGGCCATGTCATCGTCGCGCTTTTCATAGCGGATCATGCGGTTAAGCTGGTCATAGCGCTCATCCAGTTCCCGGCGCTCCCAGCGGTTTAAGTGACCGTCGGTGCGCTTATAGTGCCAAGTCAGGCGGCCCAGATCCTGTAACTCGCGGTGCAGGCGGCGCGCCTCACCCCGGGTCAGGGTGCCCCGATCCCGGCCCCGTTCAATCCGGAACTGGGTTTGCTGATAGCGCTCGGAAAAGTCATGGGCGCTTTCACGGCGGTGATCATAGCCGCGATAGTCGTAATCGCGGGCGAGGGTGGGGCTGGCGACACAGGCGAGGGCGAGGGCCGACAGCATCAGGGGAGCAAAAGGCAATTTCATTTCGGTCTCTCCGGGTCTTAGCCGCTCCGTGCGGCATGAACCCAGTTAAACACCTTTGGCCCCGAACCTTTCCTGAGAGCGCGTTTTAGGTCCGGTTCATCAAGCTGTCAGTCACCTGACGGTCTTTTCAGAGCTGTCCACGAAAAGCCCTTGGGCAACAGGCCAGCTAGGTTGGCATTGGCGATCAACACGCCGCCCAGAATCAGCGCCAGAGCAAAAAAGGCATTGATCCCCGGACGTTCCCCCAGAAGCAACAGCCCGAGGCCTGTGGCCCAAAGCGGCGCCAGATAGGTGGCAAAGGTGGTAAAGACGGTCCCGCGCCGGTTCAACAACCACACATAGCCGATCAGGGCCAGACCCGTGGGACCAATCCCGAGCGCGGCGGTGGCCAACAGGGAATCCAGTTGCGGCTGTTTCGGAAAACCTTCGAAGAGCAAAGCCGCGAGCGTGGACAGAATGGCGGCCGAGCCGGCCAGTACCAAAGCCCCGCTAACCGGACCCATCGGCGGGGCCTGTCGCAAGAGGATCGCCCCGATGGCATAGAGCAGCGCCGCTGTGAGCGCCGCCAGTTCCGCCACGGTCGAGGCGCTGCCAAACTCGGTAAGGGCAGATGGTCCGACCAGCACCACTAGGCCGGTAAAGCCCATGATAATCCCCGCCCACTTGCGCCGGGTCAGGGGCTCAGCCTTGACGAACAACACCGTCAGGATCGCGGCAAAGATCGGGGTGGCCCCATTGCATATCGCGCTCACCGCCGAGGGCAAACGCGGTGCGGCATAGGCAAAACAGAAAAACGGCAGGGTCATGGATATGGCCGCCGAGCCGGAATACCAGACCCAGGGCGAGTCCTTTTTGAACGACAGAGGCGGAAACGTCTCGCGGGCGAAGGGCCAGCAAAGCATCAAGACCAAAGCCGCCATCCACAGACGACCAGTCGCGACCCATAGTGGGCCTATGCTCACGGTCGCAACCTTGAGCAGGGCAAAGGAGGAGCCCCACAGCATCACAAGCGCAGCCAGAACGGCCCACGACAAAGGATCATCAAGTTTCAAGCGGGGCATAGCCATCTTTCTGCGCATCACTGGATCTTTGGGCCTGAATACGGTTTCAGAACGCCGTTGTCTTCGCGGAAATTGCGCAGGGCTCGCGGCTTGCATCCGCCCCCGGAATATGCGAGCGCCAAAGGGCTTGTGTGCCACAGGCGATTGCCCCCTTTTCCCCGGGAGTGCTCCATGTCCCTCACGCCGTCTCACGATCCGGTTCCGTCCCAGGCCAGTCTTCGTGCGCGTCCGGTCCGCTATCCGGAACGCCCGTGGTTTTCGTCTGGTCCAACGGCCAAACGGCCGGGTTGGAGCCTTGAGGCCCTGTCATCTGCACGTCTCGGCCGCAGCAATCGCTCGGCCTCGACCGTAGGGCGGTTGAACGAAGCCCTCGATCTGACCCGAGAAATCCTTCAGGTTCCGGATGACTATGCCGTGACCTTTGTCCCGGGCTCTGATACCGGCGCCTTTGAGGCAGCGCTCTGGAACCTTCTGGGGCCGCGTCCGGTGCAGGTGCTGAGCTTCGAGAACTTCAGCCAGCTCTGGGCTACCGACACCCGTGACCATCTGGGCATCAATCCCGAGATCCTGAGCGCACCCTATGGGGCCTTGCCAGACTTGGGCCAGATCAATCCCGAGGCAGATCTGGTGTTTGCCTGGAATGGCACCACGGCGGGGGTCAAGGTCCCTAATGGCGATTTCATCGCGGCGGACCGGGGCGGCTTGACCCTTTGTGACGCAACCTCGGCAACCTTCTCCATGGATCTGCCCTGGGACAAGCTCGATGTCGTCACCTTCTCCTTCCAAAAAGCGCTGGGGGGCGAAGCGGGGATCGGGGCCTTGATCCTGTCACCGCGCGCGGTGGCTCGGCTCGACAGCCACACACCCGCCTGGCCGATCCCCAAGGTCTTGCGTCTGCGCAAAGGCGAGGGGGCCGACCGCGCGATCCTGGCCGGGGATGCCATCAACACCTATTCGTTCCTGGTGATCGAGGACTATATTGACGCCCTGCGCTGGGCGGGGCGGATCGGTGGGCTGGACGCTCTGATTGCCCGCACCGAGGCCAATGCAGATGTGCTCGAAGACTGGGTCGAGCGGACGCCGTGGATCGATTATCTGGCGGTGGATCCGGCCACCCGGTCGACCACCTCGGTGTGTCTGAAATTTGTGGATCCGATTGTGTCGGCCTTGTCCAGCGACGCGCAAGCGGCGTTCGTCAAGGCGTTCTGTGCTCTTTTGGAACGCGAACAGGCTGCGTTTGATATCTCCGGCTATCGTGCGGCTCCGCCGGGTCTTCGTATCTGGTGCGGCTGTACCGTGGATGCCGAGGATCTGCGGGCCCTGACTCCCTGGCTGGAGTGGGCCTGGTCGCAGATGCATGTCGAGGCGACACAAAGCGCTTCCGAACTTTCGCCGACATAAAACGGTCAAACAGACAGGCGACAGACGGCTTCAACTGGTCTATAGGCTCGAACCGCACAAATTGCGGGAGTTCTGAATTGGCCAATGTGACCGTGGTCGGCGCCCAGTGGGGCGACGAAGGCAAAGGGAAAATCGTCGACTGGTTGTCGAACCGGGCGGATGTTGTGGTCCGCTTCCAGGGCGGACACAATGCAGGCCACACGCTCGTCGTCGGCGATCAGGTCTATAAGCTCTCCCTGCTGCCGTCGGGCGTGGTCCAGGGTAAGCTGTCAGTGATTGGCAACGGGGTAGTGATCGACCCCTGGGCCTTGTTTGACGAGATTTCCCGCATCGAATCCCAAGGGGTGAAGATCACCCCGGACCTGCTGGCCGTTGCCGAAAACGCGTGTCTCATTTTGCCGCTGCACCGGGACCTCGACGGCGCGCGCGAAGCCGCCGCAGGGGCCAATAAGATCGGCACCACCGGGCGCGGTATCGGTCCGGCCTACGAAGACAAGGTGGGCCGCCGGGCCATCCGTGTGGCCGATCTGGCCGATCTCGATAATCTTCAGTCCAAGATCGAACGGCTGCTGACCCATCACAATGCCCTGCGTCGAGGTCTGGGTCTGGCCGAGACCGATGGTCAGTCGCTTATCGAAGACCTGAAGGCGATTGCGCCGCGTCTGTTGCCCTATGTCCGCCCCGTTTGGCGCGTGCTCGAAGACGCCCGCCAGAAGGGTCGCCGTATCCTGTTCGAAGGGGCTCAGGGCGCACTGCTCGACATCGATCATGGCACCTATCCGTTCGTGACCTCGTCCAATACCGTCGCCGGACAGGCAGCAGCCGGGTCTGGCCTTGGCGCACGCTCGGTGGGCTATGTGCTGGGGATCCTCAAGGCCTATACCACCCGCGTGGGCTCCGGCCCGTTCCCGACCGAGTTGTTTGACGACACTGGCAAGTACATTGCCGAGCGGGGCCACGAGTTTGGCACCGTCACCGGACGTGCCCGCCGTGTGGGCTGGCTTGATGCCGTGCTGGCGCGCCAGTCGATTGCCGTCAATGGCATTGACGGGGTGGCTCTGACCAAGCTCGATATTCTCGATGGGTTGCCTGAGCTCAAGATCTGCACCGGCTACCGCATCGGGGACCGGGCGCTTGATTACATGCCGGCAGGGTTCTCAGCTCAACAAGGCATAGAGCCGGTTTACGAATATCTCGAAGGCTGGAGCGAAAGCACTAAGGGCGCACGCTCTTGGGTCGATCTGCCGGGAAATGCGGTGAAATATGTCCGTCGTATCGAAGAGCTGATTGGCGCACCGGTGGCGTTGCTGTCGACCAGCCCTGAGCGTGAGGATACGATCCTCATGCGTGATCCCTTCCAGGACTGACAGTGTAAGGACCTGCCCGATAGGGTGGAGTGGCATAAATTCCTAGGCTCTCTTCTCTGACGTCAAGCGGATATTTACGATCAAGGCGTATCGTCGTTCGCAAGACCCGGAGACCTGCTCGTGTTTGCCATTGATCCAAAGCTGATCGCGCGCCTTGCCCCAGGGCTAAGGCGTGTCTTGATTGTGGATCCCAATCCTGCGACGGCGCGCCTGTTGGGTGATTTGCTGAAGTCACTCGGCGCGCGCGAGGTTTTGGTCGAAGGTGATGAACGGGCTGCTTATGATCTCTGCCGAGACTTCGAGCCCCAAATTCTCTTCGTCGACTATGTTGGTCCGCATCTGGATGGTCCTGCTTTTGTCCGCAAGTTGCGTCGCAGCCACCTTCAGTGCCGAAAATCGCCGGTGATTCTGGTCAGCTCGGTCGCCACGGCTGAGTCCATCAAGGCCGCCCGCGATTCGGGCGTGCATGAATACCTGCGCAAGCCCTATACCGCCGGGGATCTGCTCAAGCGGGTTGAGGTGGTTATTACCAAGCCGCGTAACTGGGTCGAGGCGGTCGCCTATATCGGCCCAGACCGTCGCCGCTTTAACAGCGCCGATTATCAAGGGCCGCGAAAACGCAAGCAGGACTCCGGTAAAGGGGAAACTAGCCCCCTCGAACAAAGCGTCCGCATCTTGAAAGCCGCCGTTGAGGCCTTCCATATCGACCGCGAACAGGCCATCCGTGCCATGACCGCCCAGGTGCCAGTCCTTCGCCAGGCCTCCGGGTCTTTGCGAAATGCCCAGTTTCACGAGGCGGCCACCATGATCGCTTTTGAGCTCGCCAGCCCCAATCCGTCTCGAGACGTGCTCGTCCCGCCCGTCATGACGCTGGTCCGTATTCTGGGAATTGATAGCCAAAAGTCGGGACCGAAACCTGATCAACCCCTCAGCATCGCCATCTGAAACGTTGGTTTGCGAACAGTTTTTTCCGGAATTCGTGTCCGGATTGTTTCGCAATGCAATAAAACGCGTTACAAGGGCAAAAACCGAGGGTTAAGGATGTTGGTTGCTGCACGGCTTCGCGCACTTCGCCTGCGCCAGGGCAAGACACTGGATCAAATCGCCGGTCAGGCAGGCATCGGTAAGGCGCACCTGTCTCGACTGGAGCGAGGCGAAAAAACCGCGTCGATTGCGACCCTTACTGCCCTCGCACAGGCGCTGGATGTGCCAGTCAGCGGCTTGTTCGGTGATGAAGCGGCTGAAGGTGAGGTACTGATTTCACGGGCCTCCCAGCGGGGTGCACCTCGGGTCGGTCAGTTCCAGCCCATGGCCCTTGGTCACTATCTCAAGGTTTATTTGCTCGAGCCCGACAGCGAATTTGCCGAGGATACGGGTGTCGAACATCCGGGGGAAGAGGGACTGGTTGTCCTCAAGGGGCAAATCGAGATCCAGATCGCGGATAAGGTCCATAGCCTCGCGGCGGGGGACAACATTCTCTATAACGCCAGTCTGCCCAAGCGTTTGCGCCGTGTTACCGAGGGGGCGCGGGTGCTGGTCATGGTCGCCGCTAGTGAGGGCCAGCCACACTCGGCTTGAACACCGTAAGGCCTTATGACCCTCTGGGATGTTCCAGGCTCTGAATAATATGGCTGGCGAGCATGTCCGCCGGTCGTGACAGGCTGTCCCGCTTGAGCAAGGCAATTTCCGCATCCGCAAGAGCAGGCAGACCCAAATCTTGCCGACACGGTGCAATGCCGGACGGCAACATGTTTGCTGGGAGGATACTGATACCGAGGCCTGCCTGGACCGCGGCAATGGTTCCTGCCAGGCTGGGGCTGGTATAGCTGATCCGCCAGGGCATCCCGGCCTTGTCGAGCGCCTCCAAGGCCCGCGCCCGATAGATACACGGCTGTGGGGATAGCACGAGGGGGAGGGGCGTTTCTGGCTGAAGCCGCTCTGCGGCGGCCCAGACCAGCGCCTCCCGCCAGACCATCTGACCGCCCACGAGGGCGCGTGGATCCTGTTTGATCAGCACGATGTCATAGGCATCTTGCCGGAACCCCTCGATTAAATTGAGCGTCAGGTCACAGGCCACATTCAGCTGAACGCGCGGGTGATCCTGGCGAAACCGGGCCAGAACGCGCGGTAGATAGTGGGTGGCAAAATCCTCGGGAGTGCCTAGCCGGATTTCCCCGGTGATATCGGGTTCCTTGAGCAGGCTGATCAGATCATTCTGAATTTGAAGCATTTTTTGCGCGTGGCTGACGAATATCTCTCCCGCTTCGGTTGGGCGTACCCGTCGCCCATCGCGATTAAACAGGCTGACCCCGAGTCGGGTTTCCAGTTTCTGGACCTGAAGGCTGAGGGCGGACTGGCTGCGTCCAATCCGGACGGCGGCCTGGGTGAAACTTCCCGTTTCCGCAATGGCGACCACACAGCGCAGGGTGAGGGTGTCGAGATCAAGCATATGATCAGTTTTGCAAATCCAAAACATAAAATCAATCAATTTTACTCATTGAATTTGGCGGCGTAAGACCCCCTCACGACACGTTGCGTCTGGACTGAGGCATTCATGGATCTTCTCTCGCTTATTCTTCAAAACCTCCTTTCGCCCGCTCTGCTGTTTTTTGCCCTGGGCATTCTGGCCGGCGTGGTCCGTTCGGATCTGGAGATCCCCCAAAGCATCAGCCGCTATCTGTCGATCTTTCTGATGATGGCCATTGGCCTCAAAGGCGGCGTCGCGTTCGCCAATACGCCTGAATTTACCGCTGAGGTCATGTGGACGGTTCTGGCCGGGCTCGCGCTTGGCTTTATCCAGCCCATCATCGGCTTTGCTCTGTTGCGCGTGACGACCCGCATCGATCGGACGACGGCAGCGGCGGTGGCGGCCCATTATGGCTCGATCAGCATCGTCACCTTTGCCACGGCGGTGTCATTCCTGGGTGTCAATTCGGTCATCTATGCGGGCTATATCGTCGCTGTGGTGGCGTTGATGGAAGCCCCGGCCATCCTGTCGGGGCTTTATCTGGCCCGCAGAAATCCTGGGCAAAAGGCTTTGGCGACCGGCGCTGTCGGTGCGGCGGTTACACCCGAAGTGGCGCTCAATGCCGACCTTATGCCCGCGTCAAAACCGGCGTTTTCAGGCAAGCTCCTGCATGAGGTTCTGACCAATGGCGCCATTTTCCTGTTGGTGGGAACCTTCATCATCGGCTGGA
>JBKBWB010000046.1:0-10298 GCA_046289215.1 Asticcacaulis sp.
ATCCGGTCGCTCCCAGAATACTGACCCGTAGTGGACGCGTCATAAGCCGCCTCCTGCCAAACCCGCCAGCCGCACGATCACGACCGCCAGCACGGCAAACATCAAGCCGTCGACACGGTCGAGCAAGCCACCGTGTCCAGGGATCAGATGCCCGGAGTCCTTGACGCCATAGCGGCGCTTGAGCATTGACTCCCACAGATCACCGGCCATGGTCGCCAAGGCCGTAAGAAGACCGATCAAGGCGGCCATGGTCGCGCTGTTAAACAGGCTGGTTGCATCTGAAAGGGCCACGGCCGAAAGCAAACCGGCCATCATGCCCCCGGCAAATCCGGACCAGGTCTTTTTCGGCGAAATGCGTCGCCACAGCTTAGGCCCGCCCAAAAGCTTGCCAATCAGATAGGCGGCACTGTCGGATGACCAGGCCACTACAAAGGCAAACAAGGCCCATTCCAGCCCATCTGGAGTGCCGCGCAGCCAGATCAATCCAAAGGCCGGCAGACCGATATAGAGCACACCATAGGCGGCATCGGCTGCCGAGCCCTTTAAAGCCCGAGCATAGAGGGCCGAGGCCACAGCGCCAAACACCAGCATGGTCAGAGCAGAGACAGGCCGATCGAGCACTCCGGCAAACAAGGCGGCGAGGATACCAAGGGTGACACTAATGGCCATGCGCCCGGGATAGCGTGGGGCCGTCATCAAGCCCCATTCCACCGCCAGCAGGGCCACGGCCACGGAAACCAGGACCAGGAACAGCCAGCTTCCCCATACTGTGGCCAACACGACAAGCGGGATCAACACCAGGGCTGATGCAATTCGTACGGCTAGCTCCCGCATGGACTTATGATCAGACTGCGGTTGCAGCATGGCCCGTCCTGACACCGCCATAGCGTCGATCGCGGCCCGCATACTCGGCAAGAGCCTCGCGTAGTGGACCCTCACCGTAGTCTGGCCACATCACGTCCTGGAAGACAAACTCGGCATAGGCCGCTTCCCAGAGCAGGAAGTTGGAAATGCGCTTTTCACCGCTCGTACGGACCAGAAGATCCAGCGGTGGGCTTTCCCGCGTGGAGAGATAGCGACTGAAAGTATCCGCAGTCAGGGCACCGGCCTCCATCTCGCCGCGATGCACAGCCTCGGCAAAAGCCTGACAAGCTTCGAGGATGTCCGTCTGCGCCCCATAATTAAATGCGACTTGAAGCAAGAAGCGGTGGTTTTTCGCCGTGCGTCGTTCAGCCAGATCCACAATCTCGGCGACGTCATGCGGAAGGCCGCGCCGTGAGCCAATGATCTTGACTCGCACGCCATCCTTTTCGAGCCGGTCGAGATCCTGTTTGACGTAGAGCTTGAGCAGGCCCATCAGCTCCGAAACCTCGGCCACCGGACGGCGCCAATTTTCCGTCGAAAAGGCATAGACCGTCAGGCAGGTAATGCCCAAATCCGGGGCCGCGCGGACAGTACGCTTGAGCGCTTCGACACCAGCATGGTGGCCAAAGGAGCGGGGCTGGTTACGGGATTTCGCCCAACGTCCGTTGCCGTCCATGATGATTGCCACATGCAGGCTTTCACGCGTCACTTCGGACGGCGCAGTCTCAGCAGGAGGTGGCAAAGACGACATTGGAACTTTCGCAGCACAGGACCAAAAGACACCGGCGGCCCGCAAGAGCCGGCCGCCGTTACGCGCAATGAAGGTCCGGTTAGACCTGCATGATCTCGACTTCCTTGGCCTTGAGCAGCTCGTCAATCTTCTTGATGGCATTATCGGTAAAGGTCTGGATTTCCTCGCCCATCCGCTTTTGCTCATCCTGGCTTATGACGCTGTCTTTTTCGGCCTTTTTCAGGTCGTCATTGGCATCGCGGCGCACATTGCGAACAGCCACGCGCTGCTGCTCGGCATATTTGCCCGCCAACTTGGCCAGATCCTTACGGCGTTCTTCGGTCAGCGGCGGGATCGGCAGACGCAACGTCGTGCCGTCGGTGACCGGATTAAGCCCAAGGCCCGAGGCGCGGATCGCTTTTTCCACGGGAATAACCAGGGCCTTGTCCCAGATGCTGACCGTGAGCATACGCGGCTCAGGCACGCTGACCGCGCCACATTGCGTCAACGGCATGGTCGAGCCATAGGCCTCCACCATGATGGTGTCCAGCAAAGAGGCCGAGGCCCGGCCCGTGCGCAGACCGCCAAAATCATCCTTCAGCGACAACACGCACTTTTCCATGCGGTCTTTGTATTTATTCAGTTCAGGCTTGCTCATGGTTTGGCTCACTCATGATCCCGGCGGTCTTCGGCGATCACTGTGTGAACACCACCCCCGGTCAGGACGTCTAACAAGGCTTTGCGCTTTCTGATCGAAAACACAACAATCGGAATGCGGTTTTCCCGCATTAGGCTGACTGCAGAGGCATCCATCACCTTGAGATCCTTGGCCAGGACTTCGAGATAGCTCAGACGCTCATAACGCTCTGCGGTCGGATCTTTCTTCGGGTCGGCAGTATAGACCCCATCCACCGAGGTCCCCTTGAACAGGGCATCACAGCCCATCTCGGCCGCGCGCAGGGCCGCCGCCGTATCGGTCGTAAAATAGGGAGCACCGGTGCCGGCCGCAAAAATTACCACCCGGCCCTTTTCAAGGTGACGCTGGGCACGGCGGCGGATCACCGGCTCACAAATGGTATCCATCGGCACAGCGGACTGAACGCGGGTATCGACGCCAATCTTTTCCAACGCATTCTGCATGGCCAGAGCGTTCATGACCGTAGCCAGCATGCCCATATAGTCGGCGCTGGCCCGCTCCATCCCCTTGGCTGCCGTCGACAGGCCGCGGAAAATGTTACCCCCGCCGATCACCAGGCAAAGCTGAACGCCTGTGCGATGAACCTCGGCAATTTCCTCGGCCACAGCGGCGACCGTATCCATGTCGATGCCATATCCCTGTTCGCCCATAAGGACTTCACCGGACACTTTCAGCAATATTTTCTTGTAGCGGGGCGTCGAGGTCGCGGTCATGAGGGCAGCTCTGGGTCTGGTAGCGAACGAGGGCGGAGACGAACGAATTCAGTCAGGACAGGCGCGGATCAAAGGTCTTTAACGCCGATTCTTCTCACTGAATAGCCAAAGGGCGCGATCGCACCGGAATGCGCCGCGCCCCTTCTAGCCTAATACCGGATCCGAATGGATCAGGCGCCGGTGACAGCGGCCACTTCAGCCGCGAAGTCCTCAACCTTTTTCTCGATGCCTTCACCCAGCGCAAGGCGGGTAAAGCCCAGCACCTTGACGTCGGTGCCCAGCGATTTGGCCGTTTCGGCAACCAATTGCTCGATGGTTTGGTCCGGGTTCATTACGAAGGCTTGCTTCAGCAGCACGACTTCTTCAAGGAACTTGCGGATCCGACCTTCGACCATTTTCTCAACCACGGCGGCGGGCTTGCCCGACTCGAGGGCCTGCTCGGTGAAGATGGCCTTTTCCTTTTCAATCGCCGCCGGATCCAGATCGTCCGGGGACAGCGACATCGGCGAAGTCGCCGCAACGTGCATGGCGATCTTGCGGCCCACGTCCTTCAGCACTTCGGCATCACCGGTCGACTCAAGGGCAACCAGAACAGCAATCCGACCGAGGTCCGGCGCCGTGGCGTTGTGGATGTATTGAGCGACCACACCGTTGGCGACATCAAAACGGGCCATGCGGCGGATGACCATGTTTTCGCCAATGGTGGCGATCAGGTTGGTCAGCTCTTCGCCGACGGTCGCGCCGGTATCGATCTTGGCATTGGCCAGATCCTCAACCGAAGTCACGTCCAGAGCGGAACCAGCCGCCTTGCGGACGAGGGTCTGGAACAGCTCGTTGCGGGCCACGAAGTCGGTTTCGGCGTTGACTTCGATCGCCGTAGCCGACATGCCGGCGCCATTGGCGCGAACCGCAACGGCCACGAGGCCTTCAGCGGCGACACGGTCAGCTTTTTTGGCGGCTTTCGACAGCCCCTTGGACCGCAGCCAGTCCATGGCTGCATCAAGGTCGCCGCCGTTTTCGGCCAGCGCCTTCTTGCAGTCCATCATGCCAACGCCCGACTTTTCGCGCAATTCCTTGACCAGAGCGGCCGTGATTTCCGCCATGGGAGACCTCCGAATCATTCATGTAAAAGCTGGCGGACCTTAGCCCGCCAGCATGGCAAGTGTGCGACAGACGCGTGAATGCGCCTGAAGTTTATTGGGCCGCAGCGGCATCGCCTTCGGCGGCGGCCACAGCAGCGGCGTCTTCGGCCACGAGCGCGGGTTCAACCGGCGCAACGGCCGCGCCCAAGTCCACGCCCGAGGCAGCCTGACCGGCGGCCAGGCCATCGAGGACCGAATCGGCCACGAGGTCGCAATAGAGTTGCAGCGCGCGGGCGGCGTCGTCGTTGCCCGGAACCGGATAGGTCACGCCATCCGGATCGCTGTTGGTGTCGAGGATGGCGATCACCGGGATGTTCAGCTTGCGGGCTTCTTGCAGAGCGATCGATTCCTTGTTGGTGTCGATCACGAACATCAGGTCGGGGATCCCGCCCATGTCCTTGATCCCGCCCAGCGACAGCTCCAGCTTGTCGCGCTCGCGGGTCAGGGTCAGGAGTTCCTTTTTGCTGCGGCCCGACGGATCGGCCATCACGCCTTCCAGCTCACGCAGGCGCGCGATCGAGCCGGAAATGGTGCGCCAGTTGGTCAAGGTACCGCCGAGCCAGCGGTGGTTGACATAATACTGGGCGCAGCGACGCGCAGCTACCGCCACCGGGTCCGAAGCCTGGCGCTTGGTGCCGACAAACAGCACGCGACCGCCGTTGGCGGCCACTTCACGCACCTTCAGCAGCGCTTGTTGCAGCAGCGGCAGGGTTTGCGACAGGTCGATGATGTGGATGTTGGCGCGGCTTCCGAAGATGTAACGCTCCATCTTCGGGTTCCAACGGTGGGTTTGGTGACCAAAGTGGGCGCCGGCTTCGAGCAGCGAACGCATTGTAACGTCAGGCATAGCCATGAATTGTTTTCCTTCTTCCGATAGACCTCCGCAGACTGGAAAGACGACCGGATCCGGAAAAACCGGAGATCCGTGGCGCCTCGGAACGGACAGGATATCCGAGTGGATCACTCCACAGGGAATAAACCCCAGCCGCGCGTCTGCGTGTGAGATGGGGCGGACCTAAGCGCTCCGGTCGGAAAAATCAAGCAAAAAACGGCTATGGCGGCACCTTGTATGAGGCGTATGCGGATCATGGATGATCAGGGGTGATCAGGACGGGCGCCGGGCGCCGGGCGCCGGGCGCATCACGCGTCTTCCAGCATCAACACCCCGGGGGCCGATTTCAGGGCACCACGCAGACTGCCATCCAGGGTATAGCGGCCCGGCAAGCGGATTTCGACCTCGCGTTGCCCTTCCAGGGTGGCGACCAGCACAATATCGCCGCCGCCAGAGCGGGTCTGGGCCGCCGCCAGCCGGGCCTTGAGCGCTTCGGGCTCCAACCCCTGGGCCGAGACATAGACCCGAAGGCTGAGATCCAGGCTTTTCAGGCTTTCCGACAGAGGTTCGGCCTCATCGCCAAAGAAGCGCACCTCCCCGTCCCGGCCCTTGCAGCGCACACGGATCAGCACCATGGTCCCGGGTTCGAGCACATCGCGGCAGCGGCGCAAGGACTCGGGCGGGAACAGCACCTCAAATTCCCCAGTGGGATCCGAAAGGGTGACAAAGGCGAACTTTTCACCGGAGCCGGCGGCGGCCCGTTCCTGTTTGCGGCGGACAACGCCCGCCATGCGAAAGGCTTCGCGGCCTTCCTGGGCCAGGCCGATCGCCTCGGCATAGAGCGTGGTGCGCTTCCGCTTCAAGGGCTCCAGCAAGTCTTCCAACGGGTGGCCAGACAGATAAAACCCGACCGCGGCCAGTTCTTCGTCAAGACGTTCGGGCCCGCCCACCGCCGCCCGTTTGGACAGGCGCGGACGCGCCGCTTCGCTTCCGGTCCCGAACAGACTGACCTGGGCAGCGGCCCGTTCGGCGGCCACGCTCTGGGCATAGGCGATCAGGACATCGGCCTCGGCCACGATCTGGGCCCGATCCGGATGCAGACTGTCAAAGGCCCCGGCGCGGGCAAGGTTTTCCAGCGCGCGCTTATTGACGGCCTTGGGGTCGATCCGTTCGAGGAAATCAAACAGATCCCGGAATGGTCCGCCCGCTTCCCGGGTGGCCACCACCGACAGCATGGCGTCAAACCCGACGTTGCGTACCGCGCCCAAGGCATAGAGGATCTCACCGTTCTCCACATCGAAATCGGCCTGTGAACGGTTGATATCCGGGGGACGGATGATCACCCCAAAACGCTTGGCGTCCTGATAGAACACCGCCAGCTTATCGGTATTGGCCAGATCGAGGCTCATGGAGGCGGCAAAGAACTCGACCGGGTGATTGGCCTTGAGATAGCCGGTATGATAGGCGATCAGGGCATAGGCGGCGGCGTGGGACTTGTTGAAACCATAGCCTGCGAACTTGGCCACCAGCTCAAAGATCCCATCGGCTTGGGCCGGATCGACCTGGCGTTCGGCGGCCCCGGAGACGAAACGGGCCTTTTGCAGGTCCATTTCCTCTTTTTTCTTCTTACCCATGGCGCGGCGCAACAGGTCTGCTTCGCCCAGGCTATAGCCTGACAGGATCTGGGCGATCTGCATCACCTGTTCCTGATAGATGATGACGCCGTAGGTTTCCTTTAGCACCGGTTCGAGCGAAGGGTGCAGCATGTCCGGCTCGGCCCGGCCGAATTTGCGGTCGACATAGACGTCGATATTGTCCATCGGCCCGGGGCGATAGAGCGAGATCAGGGCGGTGATTTCCTCGATCGAGCCGCATTGCATCTTGCGCAGGGTATCGCGCATGCCCTGGCTTTCGAGCTGGAACACCCCGATCGACATGCCCGAGGCCAGCAGCGCATAGGTTGGGGCATCATCGAGTGGCAGGGTGCTGTAATCGAGCGAAATGCCGCGCTTGCGCAGGTAGCGCGCCGCCCGGTCGAGCGTGGTCAGGGTCTTGAGCCCGAGGAAGTCGAATTTGACCAACCCCGCGCTCTCGACCCATTTCATATTGAACTGGGTGGCCGGCAGCTCGGAACGCGGATCGCGGTAGAGTGGCACGAGCTGGGTCAAGGGCCGGTCGCCGATCACCACCCCGGCGGCGTGGGTCGAGGCGTTGCGGTAAAGCCCCTCCAGCCGCAGCGCCGTTTCCAGCAGGGTCTGGACCGCCGGTTCCGAATCTCGCGCTTCCTTGAGGCGCGGTTCCAGATCAATCGCCTGAGCTAGGGTGACCGGATTGGCGGGGTTGGCGGGCACCATCTTGGCCAGACGGTCCACCTGTCCTAGCGGCATTTGCAGCACCCGGCCCACATCGCGCAGCACCGCGCGCGCCTGCAGGGTTCCGAAGGTGATGATCTGGGCCACGCGATCGCGGCCATATTTATTCTGGACGTAGCTGATGACCTCTTCGCGGCGCTCCTGACAGAAGTCGATATCGAAGTCGGGCATGCTGACCCGCTCCGGATTGAGGAAGCGCTCGAACAGCAAGCCAAACCGCAGCGGATCGAGGTCGGTGATGGTCAGCACCCAGGCCACCCCCGCCCCGGCCCCACCGGAATGCCATGGGACTTGGCCCATTTGATAAAGTCCGACACGATCAGGAAGTAGCCGGAAAAGCCCATCTTCTGGATCACGCCGATTTCGCGTTCCAGACGTGCCCAGTAATCGGCCTCGGGGGCGGCCATCGGCACCTGGGCAAAGCGCGCCTTCAGCCCCTCGCGCGCCTGATAGGCCAGTTCCTCTGGCTCGGATCGGCCTGCCCCGGTGTCAAATCGCGGCAGGATCGGATCGCGTTTTTTCACCAAAAAGGCACAGCGCCGGGCGATTTCCAGCGTATTGTCACAGGCCTCGGGCAGGTCCGCAAACAGGGCGCGCATGGCCGCAGGCGGCTTGAGCCAGTGGTGCGGCGTCACCCGACGGCGCTCATCCTGGCCCATAAAGGCCCCGTCGGCGATACAGAGCAGCGCCTCGTGGGCGGCGGCCATATCGGCATCGGCAAAATAGACGTCATTGGTACCGACAATCGGCACCGCCTCGGCATAGGCCCAACGCAGCAGCGTGGCCTCGGCAGGCGAACGTTCCGGATGACGTTGCAGCTCGACATAGAAGCGATCACCAAAGGCCGCCTTCATGGCCAGAAGCGCCGCATGGGCCTCAACACTGCGCCCGGCGAGGATCAGCGGATCGACCGGCCCGTCCGGCCCGCCGCTGAGCAGGATCAGCCCGTTCGAGCGGGCCACCACGGCCTCCCACGGCACGCTGGGCTCAGAAATCCCGTCGGCCTCCAGATAGGCCATGGACGAGAGTTCCGTCAGGTTCTGCCAGCCCGTTTCATCCTGCGCCAGTAAAACCAGCGTCGGGGCCTTGGCCCAGCGCTCGGGGCGTCCCTCGCCGATCCCCCGCACCGGCAAGGTACAGCCAATCAGGGGCTGGACTCCGGCATCCTTGGCGACTTGCGAAAATTCCAGCGCGCCAAACAGATTGGCCCGGTCGGTGATGGCCAGGGCCGGCATCCCCATGCCCGCGGCCAGATCCCCCATTTTCGCGGTCTTGATCGCGCCTTCGAGCAGCGAATGGTTGGAGCGAACCCGCAGGTGCACGAACGCTTGGCTCGCGGGGTGTTCCGCTCCGGCATCAGGCAAGTTCGGATCCACGCGATTGCTCCCGGACCGGCGCACTCACCCGTCCCTTAGGGACCCGGGGCCTGTCTGCACCCAGGGTCCGGCCCTTTAATCCATCAGGCCACGGAACCCGCGACCGAACAGACCATCCATACAAAGCCCGCGACCGCCGCGAAAGACATCAGATTGCGGGCAACCAGCGAAGCGGACAACAAAGTCTTGGACAACATGGGGATGACCTCCAAAGATCGTTTATGCTTTGTTCTATATTCCCCTTATGTTCCACACGCAAGCTGGAACCTGTCCCCAAGTCAAAAAAAGAGAACATTTTTTGAACACCGGGGGAAAAGACCGTGCAAGGCAGCCCCACACGGCATTCACAGTTCTGTTTTTAAAGAATTTTCCTAGCCCGCCTTGATCGGGGTCCAGTCGTCCAGCTTGCCGCCCCGCAAGGTCACGACCCGGTCCATCTGTTCCGCAAGGGCAATATTGTGGGTGGCGATCAGACAGGCCACGTTCTCGTCCCGAGCCAGACTGCGCAACAGCTCGAATACGACCGCCGAGGTGTCGGGATCAAGGTTGCCGGTGGGTTCATCCGCCAACAGCACCATCGGGCGTCCGACCAGAGCGCGGGCGATGGCCACCCGTTGCTGTTCGCCGCCTGACATCTGTGCGGGCTGATGGTTGAGACGCGGCTCCAATCTCATGCGGCACAGAAGGTCGCGCGCTCGTGCCCGACACTCCGTCTCGGGGCGCCCGGCAATCCGCAGCGGCAAGGCCACGTTGTCGAGTGCCGAATATTCCGGCAACAGGTGGTGGAATTGATAGACAAAGCCGAGGCGGTTCAGGCGCGCGCGCGTGCGCACGGCATCGGTGGCCTGACTGTAGTCGGTATCCCCCAGGATCACCGCCCCGCCATCGGGCGTTTCAAGCAGGCCGGCGGCATGCAGCAAGGACGATTTGCCCGAGCCGGATGGACCGATCAGTCCGATGATTTCCCCGGCGTGCAGACGAAGGTCGATCCCACGCAGGACCTCGAGCATCGTTTCACCCGAGGGATAGCGGCGCACCAGCCCCCGAAGCTCCATTACAACAGGCTTACTCATAGCGCAGCGCCTCAACCGGATCGAGTTTGGCCGCACGCATTGCCGGCGGAAGGGTCGCCAGACACGACGCCAGCAGTGACCAGCCGACAATCAGCAGCACTTCGCCCAGCTCAACCCGGGCCGGTATGCTGCTGAGGAAATAGACGTCCGGATTGAACACCTGAGCCCCGCTCAGGGTTTCGATCAGCCACTGGATTTCCTTGATGAAGGTGCAGAACAAAACGCCCAGCACCACCCCGGCCAGGGTCCCGGCCGCTCCGATACTGCTGCCTGCAAGGAAAAACACCCGCAGCACGGCATGACGGTCCGCGCCAAGAGTACGCAGAATGGCAATATCGCGACCCTTGTTTTTCACCAGCATGATCAGGCCGGAGATGATGTTCATGGCGGCAATAGCCACGATCAGCATCAGGATCAGGCGCATGACGTTGCGCTCCATCTGGAGGGCCCCCCAGAGGTCCGAATTGCGCTCGGTCCAGTCGAGCACGAGGCTGCCCAT